>JBDNHP010000088.1:0-11713 GCA_041688765.1 Flavobacteriales bacterium | reverse complement strand
GAAGAGTTCGCAGAGAGTTTTTATAACCCTGCTGCATTTGTACAAGACGCCCCTTTTGAGCTAGGCAACATCTATGAAATAAAAGTTCTAGGCTACAAACTCCATTCAATAGGAGTTGCTATATCTGATGAATCAGTAGTTGGAAGCAGGATTTACGGCAAGGTTTATGACCTGAATCGTGATGCCATTTACGGCACTACTCAGGACTACATCGTTAATAGTGCATTTTTGAATGCCCCAGGAGAAAAGAAAATGATGTATCTGCAATTCGATCCTCCAATTACTTTGTATGATACAGGTTGGTACAATGTACAAGTAGGAGCTTATGGAGATGATGAACGAGTAAGAATTTGCACGGCAGGTATTCCACCGGATTATACTTCTTATCTCATCTATCCTGAGAATAATTTATTGTATTTCGTGCGTAAAACGCCGATGGTGCAAATGCATGTTTTTCCAACCGGAACAGTTCCCGGTTGCACAGATCCATCTGCGGATAATTACCTTCCCGCAGCACTTGTAAATGATGGATCTTGTCTGTATTACGGTTGTGCAATTGCTGAAGCAGACAATTATGATCCTACCGCCAATTTTAATGATGGCTCCTGCATACTTGATGGCTGCACTGATCCCGAAGCTTCCAATTACGATCCCGATGCAACCAATAATGACGGCTCTTGCATCTATCCAGGATGCACTGATCCATTGGCTTCCAATTTTGATGCTCAGGCTAACGAAGACGACGGATCGTGTTTATATCCTGGATGCACAGATATACTAGCGAGTAATTTCGATCCGAATGCGAATTTGGAAGATGGATCTTGTATTTATCCAGGTTGTACAGATCCTATAGCGGCCAATTATGATGCCGGTGCAAATCTAGATGATGGATCTTGTATCTATCCGGGATGTACTAACCCGAATGCAGAAAACTATAACCCACAAGCTAATCAGGACGATGGTTCATGTATTGTTCTCGGCTGCACAGATCCAAATGCCGATAACTACCAAGCAGATGCAACAGAAGATGATGGTTCCTGTTTCTATTTAGGCTGCATTGATCCTTTAGCTGATAATTTTGATCCTTCGGCAACCATTGACGATGGTTCGTGTTTGTATTATGGATGTACTGATTCCGAGGCTACGAACTTTAATCCCGAAGCTAATTTTGATGATGGCACTTGTTTATATGATACTGCATTTTTAAGTGCTAGTATCATCATGGGTTGTGAACCTCTTACCGTAAATTTTATAAATCAAACTGACATTGCAGAAGATGGAAATTGTATAATCATGCTCAATGGAATGGTGATTATCGAAAACTGCATTGCGAATTTCAGCTATGAATTTACGGAAGCTGGATCTTATCAAATCGTTTACCAATATAGCGTAGGTGAATTCATGTCAGAATACATTCTAATTATTGAAGTTTTCCCTACTCCTGCATCTCCTGTTTTAAGCTTCGATACCAATACTTATGAAATCATTTGTAGCGGTTGTGAGGGATTTGGAACCAATTGGTTTTTTAATGATGAGCTCTACTTAGAAAATGGAACGGAAATACTTGCTGCCTTCTCTTCGGGGGAATATTTTGTTGATTTGATTAGCGATCAGGCATGCATCTCCTCTTCAGAACCTATAAGTATAGAATTAGCAGTGGCTAATTTTAGTGTGAGTCCCACGAGTGCATGCGGAGAACTGGAAGTGGAAATCACTAATGTTAATTCTGAAATATTACCGGAAAATGCAGTTTGCACATACACTGTAAACGGTGAAACCATACATGTCGGTTGTCAAAATTCATTTACTTATACATTTAATGAATCACTCAATTATTTTATTAACTATGAACTAAGTGTTGGACCTTACAATTCTTCTCAAATGTCAAATGAAATAACAGTTTATGCAATTCCTATTCAACCAATTGTTACATTTAATGAAATCGATTTTTTAATTGAATGTGATGGATGTGCTGATATGGAAAGTATTACTTGGTATTTTAATGGAGAGGAAATAGAAAATAGTAATGTAGAAAGTTTTGCTCCTGCGTCCAATGGATTTTATTCTGTAACCATTGTTTCAACTGATGGTTGCGAGATATCATCTATCGAAACTGAACTTCTTCCTTTCGGTTTATATGAGCTTGTAAACCCTTGGCAAATGAATGCCTATCCGGTTCCGGCTGATGATTATTTAGTGTTGGATACTGGTTTCCCAAATAATTGGGATTTGATTGTCTTTAGTGTTGAAGGAAAGGAAATTCTGCGGCATTCGGGATTGAATGCCAGCGTTTTTGTATTGTCAACAGAAGTTTTGCCAGCGGGAACTTATGTGATTCGGGCTTACTCGTCAGACGAATTCCGATCATTGCGTTTTAGTGTATTGCACTAATATTTTGCGGGCTTTTTATTGAGAAATAAATTCAGAGGGTTCAGACGGGCTTTTATTGCAGGCTCTAACTTATTAGCATAAGCAAGTACGCTTTGCAATTCACGATACATCATATAACTGATTTACAGTAACTTAATAAAGTTAACGTTAAGTTTAAGGATCAATCCACTTGTATTGAAATAAATTTTCTTAAATTTCAATCATACCTCAAGGATTTTGAAAGTTAAAGTACTCTTCGCTATTTTCTTAATGGGAACTCTGATTTCCTGCAAGAAAGAACAGGAGGTGTTTGAGAATAACACCATTCCACCCTACAGTGAAATCCCAACTGTTATTGTTCAGAATTATGTAAATCGACTTTTCATCGACCTGCTGGGACGCGAGCCTGTGGATATCGAAATGGCTGCTGAAGTCTCTGCTATGGAGTCGGCAGATTTATCCGAAAGCTCCCGATTAGCGCTTATCAATCGTTTAATGAATGAAACAATTTATGTTGAAGGAGACAGCACCTATAATCGGGCATATTACATCAATCTTTACGAGTACACTAAGGCCCGTTTGCTTGAAGGTGCTTCGGATGCCGAAATAGAATCTCAAAGAGGCATTTTGCTTTTCGCTGCGCTCAACGATTCACTCAATGGAGATTTCACTAGTTATCAGCGCAATATTCGAGAGGCTAAAAAACTATCTGATATTATAGATGCTAGGTATGAATATCAAAGTGGACAAATTGATATCCGTGAATTGTATGATCGAATGATCGATAATTCAATTTATGATTTGATCAATATGAATGCTTTCAATTACATCAATGCCACTTATGATGATCTCTTCTATCGCTACCCAACAGAAGCAGAATTTAATCAAGCTTTTCAAATCATTGAATTCAATTTACCAGCTGTCATTTTTGGAGAAGTAGCAGTGAATGAAGGTCAATATCTCGATGTACTCCTCAATAATGAAGAGTTCAATGAAGGCATGATTCGTTGGTCATACATATCTCTAGTAGCAAGGGAGCCATCTACCCAAGAAACGTTCACGCTCATAGAAGATTTTCGCAATACAAGCAATCTTCAAAACATACAACGATACATTTTAAAATCTGATGAATATGCGGGTTTCGATTAATATAATAATTGCGCTTCTGTTCATCAGCGCATTTTCAGGATGTAAAAAAGAGCCCGAACCGCTCTTTGGATTAAACGAAGTTGAGCTTTATCCTAGCGTTGCCGATAAAGACAAATTGAAAACGAACGAACAATTCGTAGCAATTCTGCATGCTAATTTGTTTCAAACCGCCCTTTCTCCCAATGATATATTTGACATTTCTGAATGTATCGAATCCATTGGCGATAAAGAACTTGCGCGCGAAGTAATCATCAGCAATTTTATGAATAAAGATGGTGTTGTGATGCCAAGTGTAGAAGAAATGGATATGGATATTGACTTATTTATTACCGAATCTTATATTCGATTCTATGTTCGTTATCCAACTGAAGCTGAAAAAACTTACGTGAGAAATTTCATACAATCCAATCCCTACATGACTCCGGAATTGGTGTATTTCTCATTTGCACTTTCCGATGAATATATGTTCTATTAATACCGGCCATGAAAAGAAGAGAATTTATACTCAAATCAACAGCTACTGCAGCCGGAGCGCTCATAGCACCTTATATTCTTCCTAGTGGACGGTTGTTTGCCCCAACAGGCCGGCAGCTCAGCGGGCATGTGGTTTTAGTAATGTTTGCAGGCGGCGTTCGTCAACAAGAATCAGTGCTCAAACAATACCTCGATGGCAGTCAGCCAGGAGAACCGTATGCTGGAAATATTATGACCAACATGCTTCCCGGCGCTCAGCCAACGCAAAAAATTGTATTCGGAACGGGTGCAGGTGGCATCAATCCAATTCCTCAAATTTTAGGCAGCACTTTACACGAACAAGGCACCCTTTTTCAGGAAGTACAGGCATTGAGTGCAGGCCACTACGGTGGACTAAATTCCTTACTCCAAGGAAGTACGGTAACCACTCAAGGACTCAAGCAAAAACCGGTTAATCCAACCATTTTCGAATATCTTCGCAGGCATGGAGGATTTCAGGCAACAGACAATTGGTTCATCGGAAATACAATCGGCAATTCAACTGCACTATTGAATTACAGTATACATGAAAATTACGGGGCATCTTACGGTGCCAATTTCTTTGCTCCATTAGTAACTTTTGGTCCAAAAGGTCAGGAATTCCTGGGTGATGCTAAAATCTATCATCCCGAGAATGAGTTGGAACCTATGTATCAATTGAAGTATTTCCTCGACAATACTTTTGAGCAATATGGAGGCGGATTAGAATCTATCGGCAATACCGAGTTTGAAAAACAAAACATCAAAGAGTTCATGGAACTCATGTTTGAAAAAACGCTAAATGGAACTGTTGCTATGCCACCGGTTGCCGATAATGGAGATTTAGCTACCGTGGGCTATACCTGCGAAGTAATGAAATACTTCAAACCTAAACTCACCGTAGTAAATTTAAGTGCTGTTGATACTTGTCATTCCAATTTTACAGGTTATTTGGCATCATTGCACCGAGCAGATCACGCGGTAGGACATCTTTGGAATTACATTCAAAATGAAATTCCCGAAATGGCCAATAATACTACTATTATTTGCACACCGGAATGCGGAAGAAACGCCAATCCAAATGCTATACTGGATGTAAACGAATGGAGATCATTTGACCACAGCGATGCTAATGCATTACGAGTGTTTACGCTAATGGCAGGACCAAACGTTCCTCAGAATCTTACCATCGGTTCAGAAAATAATCCAATTGGATTTGCCTCTGATAGTATGCTAACAATAGCAGATATTTTAGGTGTGAAAAACGAAGTATTAAATGCGGGAATGTTGGCACCCGGCACCATGAGCCTCTTCGATAGAATATGAAAAGGATACTAACCTATTTGCTTATTGCTGCTCCGGCAATTCTGCTCTGGACTTGTAAAAAAGATTCGGTTGAAAATCCATATTCCGATATTCCTCCCGTGGTAATTCAACAACCGGATTTGGAAAATTTGGAACCCGGTAATTTCGCTTGGTTACACGCCAAAATTTTCCTGCCTACTTGCGCCAACAGTGGTTGTCATGATGGCACTTTCGAACCTGAATTCCGATCAATAAATTCTGCATATAACACCTTGGTGAATCATCCTGTAATTGCCAACGACCTAGAAAATAGTTATTTTTATAGGGTAGTTCCAGGCAATGTAAATGCATCATTATTATATCGTCGACTGACCTCTGCGCTTCCAAACTCTTCAGGCATAATGCCTCTATCATTAAGTGATGGTTCCGATTGGCCTGCAAATGAAACTTCATATATTTCGCATATTCAACAGTGGATTTTGAATGGTGCAAAAGACATGTACGGAAACAATGCGCCGAATGCAGGAGCAGATTTCCCTCCACAAGTAGAAGGTATTTCGGTTTTTCCGCAGGGTAACACAACCGATCCCTACCCTCGCGAAGGAGAAGGTCCTGAAGTTACACCTATTCTCATTCCTGCATCTACAGTAGACTTTTGGGTATCATGGAGTGATGATCAAACCAATGAAACTTCCATGCAAAATACATCGATGAAATACCAAATTGCCGGAAGTGAATTTGAAACTGCGCCTGAAGCATTGATGACGTTAGCTGGTCCAATAAGCGGAACAGGATTCTCGGGAAATAATGTCAATTACAGACACAAAGCCAGCATTAATTTTTCGGCAGCAGAATCAGGCGACACTTTTTTCATCAGGTTGTACGCATCGGATGGTGTGCAGCCTATGATTACAGAGATTCCAAATGATGGCTCTAGCGATTTGACAACCGCTCTATTTGTTGTAAAAGTGCAGTAGAATGAGAAGAATAGTTTATATAACATTATTAGTGTTTTTAGTTTCTTGTAAAAAGGAAGAAAACACCTTGCCTACCCAACCTGAAATTGAATTTATTTCAATCTCTGTAACAGAAGTAGAAGAATTTGACAATTCCATCACCTTAGTGCTTAACTACAAGGATAAAGAAGGCGACATTGGACAAGCCGATCCTGATGCCTATTCATTGCGGGTAAAAGATGCACGGTTAGAAGAATTTGACTGGTATCATATCCCGCCAATTACGCCTGATTTGCAAGAACTCCAAACTCAGGGAATATTGAGTGTTCAACTCAATGCTCTTTTTTTACTGGGTAACGGAGAAACAGAAAGCACCTTTTTTACAATACAGCTAAAAGATAGGGCCGGAAACTGGAGTAATCAAATTCAATGTCCTGAAATTACAATTGTGCAGAGCCCCTGAGAATGAGGTTGATATTGTGTTTCATATTTGCTGTTTTTTGCACAGCCGCATCCGCTCAATTACCGGAATTCAATATGAGCGATACTACTGTGACCGATTGCGATGGAATTCTCTACGACTCGGGTGGCAATGATGCCATTTATGCGATTAATGAAAATCTAACTTTTACCATCAACACTGGAGGTCCAATTACCATTAGCTTCCAAAATGAATTTTGTGTAGAAAATAATCTTGATTTCCTTCGCGTTTATGATGGCACTAGCATTCTGTCGCCGTTGATTGGTGGGCCTTTTTCAGGCAATTTACTCCCTCCAAGTGTAACTGCAAATAGCGGAGCAATTACTCTTTATTTTACCTCAGATCAAAGTGTTAGTTATTGTGGATTCACTATTTATTGGGATACACAAGCACCTCCCCCCGTGCCTCCAGTGCCAAGTGTACCCGTTTTTCCGGCTTGCGGATCTTCTGCCTTTCAAGTTCAATTTAGCACGCCAATTCCTTGCTCTGCTATAACGGATGCAGAATTAGTATTGAATTCCAATATGCCCATCGGTGTGCCGTCTTTTGTTCCATTTAACTGTCAAAATGATTCAGCTTCATCGGCAACGCTCACTATGAGCACGCCTTTTGGATACAATTGCAATTATACTTTAGATTTAGAAATAGGATTATACGATATCTGTGATAGTCTTTGGCTGTTTGAATTACAAACTCAATTTCTTTATGACCTCTGTCCACCGGATGTTGAACTAATATTGGATACCGACTCCATTTGTGTTGGCGAATGCGCATTCATTTCGGCAGATGTAAATGGTTGTTTAAACTACTCCTACAGTTGGAATAATGGCCTACCGGCGACTGCGGGACCGCATCAGGTTTGTCCTCAAGTAACTACCACATACACTTTTACTGTTACCGAAAGTGAGACAGGTTTAATAAGTCAAGAAAGTGTTACACTTTATATTGCTGACCCCGATATTTTAAACGGTGATATAGATTTATGCCAAAGCGAAGATGCCTTTTTTCTGCTTGCTGACCCTCCTGGGGGAACTTGGGCAGGCCCCGGAATCCTAGATGCAAATACCGGTTTATTCGAACCTGATTTTGCCAATTCAGGAATGAATATAATTACCTACACTTTCGGCCCAGGTTGTGTTGGAAGTACTTTTATAGACATAGAGCCGATTCAAGCCGGACTAGTGCTCGCTGCATGCCCGGGAAATGATCCTTTTCAATTGGATGCAGAACCTCCGGGTGGAGTATGGTCTGGACCATTTGTAACACCCGACGGTATTTTTGATCCTTCCCTAGCAGGAAGTTATATTGTTACTTATAGCATCAATGGATGTGATGATGATTTGCCAATTAATGTTGGAGAAATTCTTGCTTCATTTAGTCTGGATACCCTTTGTCAGAGCGTTCTTCCTGACACTCTCGGCATTGAACCCTTTGGCGGAATTTGGAGTGGTCCGGGTATTGTAGATACGCTCTTCGGTATTTTCGATCCGGGTCAGGCTCCTGCGGGTGATATCACCTTGTACTATGCAGCTGTGGGCTGCGATCAATCATTTGATGTATTTATGAAAGAAATTTTCATTGGTGATAAATGGCAAAATGCTTGTCCCGATGAAGCACCTTTCGAATTATATCCCGGATTTGTACCTCCCAATGGTGGTTGGTCTGGACCCGGAATCATTGATCCTGTAAATGGAGTTTTTGATCCAAGCATTCCTGCTAATGATACTTGGAACACCCTTTTATACCAAGCCCCTAATGGCTGTTCCGATACTATTTATATGTACGTACGTCAAACAGAAATTTTGGCTGATACTCAATATTTCTGCGAAGATGACAACTTGATTTATTCTTTGCAATGGGAAACGATTTTCAATACTCCATGGGGAGGCGTTTGGACTGGCCCGGGCATTTTTAATCCGGTGAATGAGCCTTGGCTTTATGGCTTCGATCCTGCTATTTCCGGACTGGGTGATCATCTCTTGAACTACAATGCGAATGGTTGTGAAGATAGTATTCGATTTGTAGTTCACCCCATTAGTATTAGTCCTCAAAATTTCGCTTTTTGTACTCATGAACCTGCCGAAGAATTGTTCGTTGGACTTCCTCCGGGCATCACTTGGTCGGGTCCCGGCATTGCTGATCCTTCCTCTTCCCTTTTTGATCCCGCTCTTGCCGGAGCCGGCTACCATACATTGTACTGGAATAGTCCTGCCGGCTGTGGAGGAGAATTCTATGTGGAAGTAGAGCAATTTGAGCAGGCTTCCATCGCTGGATTAGACGAAGAATATTGTTTTATTAATTTAGATATTCCAATTGAATTATATCCAGACAATGCAGTACTTCAAGGTGGAGATGATATTGGAATTTTCAATCCGGCAACGGAGGGTGCAGGGGAGCATGAAATTATTTACACTTGGACGGGCTTGTATTGCTTTTCGGCCGATACCTTTTATGTTTCAGTTCTTCCTCAATTAATTGTTGATTTGGAAGCGTCTGATTTATTCATTTGTGAAGGGCAAAGCAGTTTGCTCAGCGCTGAGGCATCTGGTGGAGTTCCGGGAATATTGTACAACTATTCATGGAACGAAGGACTTTTTCCCATTAACAACGTAACTGCCATTCCCGAAATTACAACTACTTACATTGTAACAGCAAGCGATGGATGTTCAGACAATGCTGTTGACTCGGTTATTATTACCATTCTACAACCCGTTACAGTCAGCGTTTTTACCAGTGACACCCTCTGTTTTGGCGAATCAGGATTTGCAAATGCATTGCCAGATCAGCAAGGTGATTTTGTCATTTCATGGGACGGACAAGAAAGTGAAACCATTGAAGCTCCTGCAGGTAGTATTTTTGAATTGGAAGTCACCGATCTTAATGAAGGCTGCTCTTTTGACACCTTAGTAACTATCCCGAGCTATTCTGCAATTATCGCGCTATTCTCCATTAATCCTAGTATGGATTGCATTCCTGTTGATGAGAATCCTATTAGTTTTATTGATTTGAGTCAAAATGCTTTTGAAGGACAATGGGTGATCGGTACAGATACCATTCCATACGTTCCGGGACAACCGCCAAGTTTAGCTTTTGAACCCGGATTTTACAATGCTTCTTTAGAAGTATTTAATGAAGGAAATTGCAAAGAAGAATACAGTTAAGGATTTTGTATTTTGCCTACAACCCGCATTTTCATTCCTGATATTTTCAGTCCAAATGGAGATGCAAATAATGATCTTCTTTTTGTGCGCGGTCAAGGAATTGTGACAATGGACTTTAGAGTTTATGCTAGATGGGGAGAATTAGTTCATAATGCATTGCGTTTGGATGATGGATGGAATGGGCAATTTAGAGGAGCTGATGTTCCTTCAGGAGTTTATGCTTATACATTAAAAGCTCTTCTGAATGATGGGGAGATAATTGAATTAACTGGGAATATTACTTTGGTACGATGATAAAAATCCGACATATCATCATGTTAGTTTTTCTGTTATTAGAAACGAAATTCGCATTTACTCAGGATTATTCGTTCTCCCAATTTTTTCAATCCCCATTGAGCACAAATCCTGCATATAGCGGCAGTTCAGAGCGTGATTACCGAGCCATTTTACAATATCGCAATCAATGGAATGGATTGGGCGATGCTTATCAAACCATGGGAGCGAGTTATGACATGGCACTATTGCGAAAACCACGACAAACAAATTCCCTCGGTGTTGGTGGATTTATTTTTAACGATAAAGCCGGAAAATCGAAACTCGGAACGATGGTAATGGCGGGCTCTGCAGCCTATCATTTGGGAATTGACAATTACAATAGTTTGAGCTTTGGTTTGAGCGCCGGATATACCCAACGAAGCATAAATGTAGATGGATTAGCCTGGGATTCTCAGTATAATGGCCTGGCTTATGACCCTACTTTACCAAGTGGTGAGAATTTTGCTTCCAATGCAAAAGGCTTGCCTGATGCGGGTTATGGATTAATTTGGACGCATCAACGAACAAAAGCATTTCGATACGAATTAGGACTATCATCCCGTCATTTTTTTCAAAAGCAAAGTTTTACCGAAATAAATCAGGACAAGCTTTTTCCGGTTCATATTTTTCACGGGGGCATCACTACCGAGCAAGGAGCATTAATGATGGACTACTTTTTAAGGGTTTCCAATCAGAGTTTGTTGTTTAATGCTGAAGTTGCTGTAATTGCGAAATACCGAGTGGGAATGGATTCAAAATTTACCAATAGCAGAACCTCTTCTGCATTGAGTGTTGGCGGCTTGTATCGCTACGGTGATGCCGTTGCTGTGATTATGGGTTATGAGTTCAAAAGAACCCTCACCATTTTTATGAGTTATGATTTTACCATTTCAAAATTGAGCAGATATAACAATAGTTTCGGTGGTCCAGAATTCAGTTTGAGGTACGAAGGATTTTTGACACAGAACAGAATAAGGTTGGTTTAGGAAGGGATGGCCTTAGAGCGGCAAGAGTCAGCAATAAGCAGATGCGGAGAGCTTAGATAATGGAGTAGCTTTATAACGAAACAAGAAATATTCTTAGACTGCGCACTGATGCGCAAAATTTCAAATCCTTCGAATTGACGGTGCCCCAAGGTAATAAAATGATAGTGTTTAAGCGAACTGAGACTGGTTTAAAACAGCGCATTAGCGAACAATACAACAAAAAATAAGTGCTGAAAATTGCTGTAACATTATCACTTGCAACCATGTCAATAGTTACAAAAGCGGATTCTGGTAATATTATTCCTTCTGAAGCAATTTGGGCAGGTCCTTGATGTTTTTAATATTTGCGTATGCTTTAGTGGATATTCCGGTGATACTGACCCCCTGTTCCGGTGATACTGACCCCCCTGATGGGTTTAGATTTTGTTCATGATGGACATGACAATATTACTGTTTTTTACGCATTGATTCTCCCTTGATTTCTATTCGATGGGCTTG
>JBDNHP010000087.1:0-3074 GCA_041688765.1 Flavobacteriales bacterium | reverse complement strand
GCGCCCTCTGCGTTCCCTTTGCGCCCTCAGCGTTCAAACTCTAAAAAATCCCAATCAACCCTTTTTCACAAACTCAGTCCTCAGCACCAAACCCTTCACTTTATCAGCCTTGCCTTCAATTTCATTTTCATCATCCGTCAACCGGATATGCTTTACAATTGTCCCACGTTTAAGTGTAACTGTGGTGCCTTTTACTTTGAGATCTTTGATTAAAATACGGTATCGCCGTCGGCTAATACGTTGCTATTAAAGTCTTTAACAATCATCTGAAATGAATTTGCACGTAAAGGAATAACTAGTAATTACGAATACACATGATAGTTCTCAACCTTGTAAAATAGAATTCACGTAATCCTATTCTTCAATGCAAAACTCACCAAAGAAGCCACATTTGGTTGATTTAACTTTGACAAGATATTTTTACGATGGAATTTAATAGTTTCTACGCTCAAGTTTAACTCATCTGCCATTTGCTTTGATGAGAAACCGGAAATAATTAAGTTCAGAATCTCCTTTTCTCTTGGCGTAAGCGCTTCAACAACACTTGCATTCTTTTTAACATTTTGCACCAGTAACATATTGATTTCGGGACTCACATAAATCTTATCATTTAACACATGATTTATCGCTACTTCAAGTTCGGCTATAGTAGTATTCTTTAACAAATACGCATCAGCCCCCGCTTCCAGACTTTCATTTACACTTAGAAAATCATTGAGCATAGTTAGCGCCATACATTTTATTTTCGGATGCTTTAATTTAATTGCTGATATCAACTGACTCCCACCAATAATTGGCATACTTAAATCAGTAATTACAACATCAACATGTTCATCATTCAATGCCTCCAATGCCTCGTTACCATTAGTGTACGCTGCAACAACATTAATTCCTGTTACAGTTCCCAACAACAACTTCATTCCATCCAGAAAAATCTGATGATCATCAATAAGGAGGATATCAATATGTTTTATTTTATTCATTATTTGTTACTTTTAATGATGGAATAGATATTTGAACATTAAAACCTTGTTTATCAAGTCCATTCCAAACTATTTTACCCCCAGCGATCTGACAACGATTCTCAATATTCTTTAATCCAAAGCCTATATTTAATGGGCTATTTTCCATATTTAATCCTTTACCGTTATCAGCATATTCTAAAGTATACATACCATCAAACTTGTGAATTGCCAAATCAATTTCGTTGCAATCAGAATGCTTTATAGAATTATTAATTAATTCCTGAATAATTCTGTATAATGCTAATTCATTCTTCGGGTCAAAACGCTCATTCACGACCGAACATTCGTAATTCACCTGAATAAGCCCCGTTTGTTCTAGTCTTAAAACCAATTCATGCACCGATCTGAATACTCCGAACTTCGCTACATTCTGTGGGCTCAAATTAAGTAGGAGACTTCTCAAATCCCTAATACTATCATCCAACAGCAATTGAGCGCTATTGCCAATTGCGCTCAATTTATCATTGTGCGACATATATTGATTGAGCGTATTCATATACAATTTGAGCGTGCTCATTTTAGTGCCCAAATCGTCATGCAGATCTTCTGCCAAGCGTTTACGTTCCTTTTCTTGCGCTTCAATTTCAACTCTCAGACGACCCAATTGATTCTTTTTGATCTGGGACATTCGAATATGATACACAATTAATCCAAAAATAAAAGCGATTCCAATAAGCAGAGGGGCAAACCACTTCCTTTGCCAAAACGGCGGGATTATACGAAGTGGAATTGACAGTTTCTTTTCATTCCAAACCCCGTGATTATTAGCCGCCTTCACTTCAAAGGTGTAATCACCTCCCGACAAAGAAGGATAGCGTGCGAAATTAATCGTTCCGCTATAAACCCATTCATCCTCGAAGCCCAATAATCGATAAGCATACTGATTCATTTCGGGATTGGTAAAATTGAGGGCAGAAAAGGTGAATGCCACATTGCTCTGGTTATAATCCAAAATGATTTCGTCTTGGTTCAATAAATACTCCGACGGTTGATTAAAAATTGAAAAACCCGTGAATACAACTTCAGGCGCCCGGTTATTTGTAGCAATACTACTAGGGTCAAATCGCACAAAATAACCTGCTCCACCAGCGTACAATCGTCCCTGATTATCTTTATGGAAATAACCGGAAACACCTGATGCCGGAAATCCATCCCTATAATCATAACGCTGCCAAGTTTTCTTTTCTTGATCATATTTATCAAATCCACCAGAAGCTATGATCCAAATATTCTTATCATCATCAATAGCTAATCCTTCTAGACTTTGATGCAGAGAAGGGATTGGTTTTACAGATTCCAGATTTTGGTCGATTTCCCAAAGACCCTTGCCATAAGTACTGCATAAAAATCGCCCATCTTCAAGCTAAATAAAATCAAAAGCATCAGCAGCTGGGGGCAATTCAACAGCAAAATTGGACCGAAAATTTACTAATAGAGAATCATTTGGATAGCTTGCATGATATTCTCCCCGCCCAAAATTAATCATGCATTTTTCAAATAAATCTTCATTCCTAATTTTAAAATCGAAATGTAATCCAACAACAGCACCAGCTACCCACAAACGGTTTTTTGAATCCGTATAAACTTTCCTTACCAAATACTCAGAATTAATGCTCAGACTTTGCACTATGGAATCTACGGTTGGGTAATGTAAAAACCCACTTAAATTATTAACATCCAAATATGCTAATCCACCGCCATATACGGAGATCGCTAATAACTTTCTTCCTTTATAATCAAATTCTGTAATGCTACTAACTCTTGAGCTATTTAAATTATGAAATCCTGATTTATAGCTCCCAAATATATTGTGTATGGTATTCATTCTTCTTAATCCGAAATTTCCAATATCAAACAGATAGGCGGTTTTATTAGTCCCTAAAATTAAATCCCCATTAGTTGTTTTTGCAATAGAGTAAACTTTTAAATTTTCACTTTTTTCTTTTAATGCTATAAACTCAAAATGATCAGATGCTTCATTTTTGAACCATAATCCCTTTGTTGTTCCTAAAATAAGAAGATTTTTTTCCTGAAAAAAGCATGTTATAT
>JBDNHP010000086.1:0-6049 GCA_041688765.1 Flavobacteriales bacterium | reverse complement strand
TTTACAGCTGATGTAGATTCCGCATTAATATCGAGTCCTGAGAAAATTGCAGAACTGGACTCCTCTGATCAGGATGCAATTGATTTTTTAAGCAAACAACATATTTTTCTGATGGAGTCGGTGAGTGAAAGAAAATTCTTGCCGCCTTCAAATAGTGTAGAAAATGTAAAAGCTTCAAGGGTATCGGGATTAAAGAATCCCGATTTTGCACTGTTGGGAACGCAACTGCAGAGTTTTTCTTTTTATAGTGAGCAAATCAATGTGCTCGACATGGTTTATCTCAGTCCATTATCTTATGGAGCAATAAACAAATATCTTTTCACCATTGAGGATACCACTTATCAGGATGCAGATACTGTTTTTGTTCTCTCTTATCAACCCCGTTCAGGAAAGAACTTTGATGGATTAGAAGGCTTGTTGTACATTAATTCGCAGGGATATGCTATTCAGAATGTAATTGCAAGTCCTGTAAATCAGGCTGATCAAACTTTCGAGATTCGGATTCAACAACAATATGAATTTATAGAACGCCGCAAATGGTTCCCCGTTCAGTTAAATACTTTAATATACTTTAATACAGTCTCTGCCAATAGTTTCAGATTAGTAGGTATTGGAAGATCGTACATTAAGAATATTATTATCGATCCCCCTTTACGTAAGCGGGATTTCGGCCATGTAATATTGAAAATGGAAAACGATGCAAGCGATCAAGATTCCGCTTTCTGGAGCCGGCACAGAGTGAATCCATTAGACGAAAAGGAACTTAAAACTTACCATGTAATTGATAGCATTGGAAAAGCCATGAACCTAGATGCTAAGCTATTGATCTTTCAAAGTTTGGCCTCAGGCAAAATCCCCATGGGAAATCTTGAATTCGATTTGAATCGTTTGCTTGCATATAACGCATACGAAGGATTTAGACTTGGAGGAGGGCTTCATACTAGCAATAAATTTTCGCAAATCTGGAAAACAGGGGCCTATGCAGCGTATGGCTTTCTGGATGAGAACTGGAAATTTGGAGCAGATACAAAAGTTACTTTTGATCGCAAACGTGGAATATTTCTGGAAGCGAAATATGAAAAAGATGTAGTAGAATTTGGGTCCCAGAAATTCAGTACAGACGGGCGTTTATTTTCTGCAGCGGAGCAATACCGAATATTTGTTAGTAGAATGGAAGAATATGAGAAGTATGGGCTACATTTTGGATTTAGAAGCATGGGCTATTTCACCTGGAAAATTGGCGCTGAGCAAGAAAGAAGACTCGCTTTTGGTGATTATAATTTTGTTTCGTCCATTTCTGATGAGGTTCGAGTATTTGATAAAGATTTCGATCTGAGTTTAGCTTCTGTAGAATTGCGCTTTGCTTTTAAAGAGAAATTTATCGAATCATTAACGAGAAGAATAGCCGTTGATTCACCTTATCCAGTGCTCGAATTGAAATATACTAAAGCGCTTGAAACAAATTCTTCTGATTATGGATTTGACCGTATTGATTGGAGAATTAGTCATGCTGTACCCATAAAAAACCTCGGAACTTTTAAATGGAGAGTGGCAGGCGGATTAACTTCTGGTGATACACCTGGCGGATATTTATTTAATTTAAAAGGAGTTTATAGAAATATTGGACTTTTTAGCCCGTATTCATTTGCAACTATGAGAACTAATGAGTTTCTGGCAGATACTTATACAAGTGTTCACTTATATCATGATTTTGGAAGCCTATTATTTAAAACAAAAAAATTCAGACCGGAATTGTTAATCGGTTATAATGCAGCTATGGGATCACTTGATAATCCCAACAGGCACGAAGGATTGAGCTTTAACATTCCTAAAAAACTCTATTCTGAAGCAGGATTGCAGTTTAACAGATTGGTTAGGAGTGGATCTGCCAGTTTTGGAATGGGGGCTTTTTACAGAGTGGGAGAATACGCTTTTCCTGATTTTAAAGATAATATTGCCCTGCAATTGACTTTAGTAACTCAGTTTTAGTCTTGGGGGAAATTCCTCCTATGGTAGCAAGTACAAGCTGAAATTGAGATTGAATTATTTTGTTTTGGAAAAAGGGGAAGTGCTGAATAATCCGTTTCAAATTATGAATGCAATTCTTTTCATTTTAACACTGTCAAAAGCATTGTTTATCTTTGTTTTATGATTCAAATTGATGATTTCACTGTCCTTTCGGACGAACTCTTCGAACAAAAATTCGTTTGTGATCTTAATGCTTGTAAGGGTGCTTGTTGTGTTCAAGGAGATAGTGGAGCTCCCTTGGAAATGGAAGAGCTAGATATTTTGGAGAGTATCTACGAAAAAGTGAAGCCATTTATGCGTGAGGAAGGTATTGAAGCTGTTGAAGAACAGGGGAATTACATTTTGGATGTTGATGGAGAGTACGTAACTCCCCTAGTGAATGGTGCCGAATGTGCTTATGTTACTTTTGATGCTGATGGTACTGCTAAATGCGCCATTGAAAAAGCATTTCGTGCAGGAGTAGTCGATTTCCCTAAACCAATTTCTTGTCATTTGTATCCCATAAGAATTGCCAAGCTTCAAAAAATGGATGCTTTAAATTACCACCGCTGGCCAATATGTGCACCGGCTTGTGATTGCGGCTCCAAATTGGATGTGCGGGTATATAAATTCCTCAAAGAACCCTTGATCAGAAAATACGGAGCGGAATGGTTTGCAAAAGTGGATCACGCATTCCAACTCTATTATAAAAATCCCGAATCGGCTCCTGAAAGCTGAAATCAATTATTTTTTTGGTATCCGAAATGAAATTGGCAATATGAATTTGCTGATTTCGGGACTTCCATTTCGCGAAGCCGGTTCCCACTTGGGTAAACTGCTCACCAATCTTTCCGCTTCTTTATCTAAAAAGTAATTTAGCCCTTTAAAAACTTTTACTTCACGCACTAGGCCCGACTCGTCTATTACAAACGAAATTTCTACTATCCCTTCTATGTTTTGTTTTAGAGCGGTTTCAGGGTAAATGAGTTGTTCTCTTATGAATTGAAACAGCGCTTCTTCCCCACCTTTGAATGTGGCTCCTATGCGCACTGTTTTATCCGCCATAACCGATTCCACAGTAGCACCTGTATAGTACTTATCGGCCCTTGGAGTGCCGTCCCATTCAAACCGTTTCCATGTGCCATATTTCACTCCACCGCTGCACATACCTTCACTTTCTAGCTGACCATTGCGATAGAAGTAGCTGAATTCGCCCTCTGCCAGCAATAGTTCAGCGTCGGTATAATGCCCCTTCATTTTTAGTTGTTCGCCAGGATAAAATACCTTTACGTAAAACAAATTATGCTCATTTTGAACTACACTGCGAGTATATGCAGATTCTTCAGAAGAGAAAACTTGTTTAAATGCAGCGTCAAGATATTGTATTTCAGGGCTTTGTCCCACTACATTCAGGGCAATGAAAAGCACTGAAAAAGATATAATTGCCTTTTTCATAGTTTTTTCGGGTTAGGTTAGGCCGAATTGAGCGAAATTTAAGCCCTGAAACAAGGGCCAGTAGAGCACCGCGCTGTACTTATCCACAATACAAGGTGAATTGGACTATATATTCGAGAAGAAATGGCAGGATACACTGCGCAGAGTATCAACAGATTATGGTGATGAGCTCGATCTGCAGGCTGTTCTGTTTTTAATTGGCGTGCAGGAATTGGGATTGGGTTATCGCAAATTCAAAAAGGATGAAAAAGTGGATTTAATGCACATTGCGATTTGCACTTTGTTAAGTCCTTATGGTTATTATAGCTTTGATTATCGCGATGAAGAGGGCTGGCCTCATTTTGAAAGACTGCACAATTTACCCCCCTTGGAGGCTGCCCAGCAGGAGATACTCATCAAAAAAGCAATAATTACGTATTTCGGAGAAGATGAATAATGTGAAAATTATTCAACCGTTACTAATTCCTCGTTCGTTTCTTCCTCTTCAATTTTAATAATACCAGTGCCATAAAGAGATCCTTTGCTGGCTTCGATATCTAACACCGCAAAACCAGCTTGACCGGCCTTATAGTATTCGCTGAAGTTGAAACTCACTTTTCCGCTTCCATTGGTAAAGGCGGTGGTGTCAAATCTGATTTCGCTGATTTGAGGAACATCCGGTGAACCAATGGCATAAAGCCTGACCTGACAACCCGGAATTATATCTCCGTTGTTACTCTTAATAGTAATGGTTGCAATGGTGTCCTTCTCTTTTTGACAAGAAGGAAATGCTAGCATAATGCTGGCGGCCAATACAGGAATGATAATCTTTCTTTTCATTTGAGCCGATTTTAACTAACTTCGCTGCTCTTTCCAGGTTTGCTACAAGAACGCAAGATACTTAAAATTTCGATGAAAAAAGCAATTCTATTCGCATCAGCTATCTCAGTCCTGTTTTTAGCATCATGCGCAGCGTCTAAAAATAAATCAGACGAAACCACCAGTGAAAAAACAGAGGCTGCTCAAATTGTTGATAATCAAAAAGATGACAAGAAAATGGATCAAATGAAGACAGAACAAAAACTGGGTGCAGTAGTAAAAATCTCTACTTCTATGGGTGATATGGAAGTGCTACTTTATGATGAAACACCATTACATCGCGACAATTTTCTTAAGCTGGTGGACGAAAAATATTATGATAACACGCTTTTTCATCGGATTATTAAGGATTTTATGATACAAGGAGGTGATCCTGATTCAAAAACGGCTGCTCCAGGAGCCCCATTAGGAATGGGTGGTCCTGGTTATACTATCGAAGCTGAAATTTTGCCGCAGTTCTGCCACAAAAAAGGAGCACTCGCCGCAGCACGTCAAGGTGATAATGTAAATCCGGAACGCAGATCCTCAGGCAGCCAGTTTTATATTGTACAAGGCAAAACATTCGATTTGTCTGCAATCAACGCAATGGAATTGTCTATGAACAGGGGAGTTACGCCTGGTAAAGAATTTAAATATTCAGAAGAAAACGTTAAAGCATACACTAGCATCGGCGGAACCCCCCACCTCGATAATCAGTACACTGTTTTTGCTGAAGTAATAAAAGGTCTTGAGGTGATAGATAAAATTGCTATGGCTCAAGCTGATAACCGCAGCAGACCGGCGCAAGACATCAAAATGACAATCACAAGACTGAAATAATTGCTGTTTCAATGATGGAGCAAAAAATTCAAGATTTACTTTCCGAATTTCTATCTTTAAGTCCATCATCCGCTGCTGAAACGGAAGAAATTCGTCTACGTTTTTTGGGTAAAAAGGGTTTGCTGAAAGAGCTTTATGCCGAGCTAAAAGATGTTCCCAATGAAAGCAAAAAAGAAGTTGGACAATACATCAATACGCTTCGGGATACTGTAGAAGCGCTTTTGGAGCAATGGAAGGCTTCATTTGAATCTATTGTGGATGAAGGCCCAAAGGTTGACCTCAGTCGCCCGCATGGAGCTTTAGCTATTGGCTCCAGACACCCTTTGTCTATTGTGCGCCGTGATATTCTTGAAATTTTTTCACGTATTGGTTTTACGGTAGCTGAGGGCCCTGAAATTGAAGACGATTGGCATGTTTTTTCTGGCCTGAATTTCCCTCCTGAACACCCAGCCAGAGATATGCAGGATACTTTTTTCATCGAAAAAGATCCTGACATGCTTTTGAGAACGCATACTTCCAGTGTTCAAGTGCGCGAAATGGAAAATCGAAAGCCCCCAATTCGCATTGTAATGCCGGGAAGAGTTTTTAGAAATGAAGCAATTTCGGCCCGTTCACATTGTGTTTTCCATCAAATTGAAGGGCTTTATATTGATGAAAAAGTTTCATTTGCTGATCTCAAACAAACACTGCTATATTTCACCAAAGAGTTCTTCGGAAAAGCAGAAATACGCATGCGACCTTCGTATTTCCCGTTTACGGAACCCAGTGCTGAAGTAGATGTGTATTGGGGACTAGAAACTGAAGTGGACCATAGAATTACGAAAGGAACAGGTTGGCTGGAGATTTTAGGATGTGGAATGGTTGATCCACAAGTGCTCAAAGACTCAGGAATTGATCCTGAAAAATACAG
>JBDNHP010000085.1:0-8117 GCA_041688765.1 Flavobacteriales bacterium | reverse complement strand
CCAAACAAAATTCACTGAAAATGAAAAAGCTTTTATTAATCTTTAGCGCACTATTCCTTTGGAATTTCGCGGCCTCTGCCCAGGTTTGGTCAGAAGATTTCGAAACTGATGGTAATAATGTGCGTTATTTCGCAACCGGACAGTTTAATGACGGAACAAGCGATCACTACGGAAGAACTACAACCGTATCGATCTCCAATGTTTCAGGGGCTTATACAGGAATGAGCGGCACGTTTTTCTTTGCTGGCGAAGATTTGGATGACATTGGAGTTCAGCCTGAGCAAAATGGAATCAGTCCTAAAACAATGACTTTTGCTCCAATAAATGTAACAGGAGTGGGTCAAATTGAACTTCGTGCACTCATTGCAACTGGTAGCATAGGCAATCATTGGGATGCAGCTGACCAGTTCTTTTTTGAGTATAATTTGGATGGTAACGGATGGGTAAAAGTGATGCAGTTCGCTGCTCCCGGTGCAGGTACAAATATAGGTATGAATCATGATGCTGACCTCGACGGAATTGGAGAAGGAACGCAAATCACCAATGCTTTTGCCCAATACACAGCGAGCATTCCCGGCACTGGTTCTTCACTCGAAATCAGAGTAACAACGGGTGCAGATTCAGGTAGCGAAGAATTTGCTTTCGATTTAGTAGCTATTTGGGATGCCAATGCGGCGCCGGTGCTAGGTTGTACAGACCCTGCTGCTGATAACTATGACCCTAGTGCTACTTTAGATGATGGTTCATGTGAATACAGCGGATGTACCGATCCTTTGGCGCTTAACTACGATCCTGCTGCTACCATTGATGATGGTTCATGTATTCTTGCATTACCATTATTGGTAATCAATGAAATTCATTACAATCCTTGTGTTGCTCAAGGAGATGACGATCAGTTCGAGTTCATAGAGATCTTGAATAATGGTCTCGCTTTGATTGATTTAAGCGGATATACGCTATCTAATGCGGTTGCCTTTACTTTCCCTAATGGAACATCAATTGCAGCAGGTGAGTATATTGTAATTGCAGCAAATGCAGCAAACTACGTTGGAAACGGATATCAGGTATTTCAATTTGCCGGTGCTTTAGCTCAAGGTGGAGAAACGGTAACACTATCTACTGCAGATCCTTTAATAGTTGATGAGGTTACGTATGCTTCTGCATTGCCATGGCCAACTGCTGCCAATGGACTTTGTTCATCTGCTGAATTGATTGACCCTTCCTTGGACAACTCGCTTCCAGAAAACTGGCAAGCAAGTTATGTAAATAATGGAACTCCGGGTGCTCAAAATTCAACTCCCCCTCCTGCAGTTTCTTACACTATTAATGAGTGTCAAACTTTTGCAACTGCCGGTGAGTATGTAACTACAAATGGTATTGTAACAGGAGTTTATCCTGCGAGCAGTCTTTTCACTATTCAAGATGGAACTGGTCCTTACAACGGTATCTGGGTTCAAGGAACAGGCGTTTCCCTTGGTGATGAAGTGGATGTTACTGGAACTCTTACAGAATCATTCAGTCTTACCATCATTCTTAGTGCTACGGCTAACGTTTTAAGTGTGGGTAATGCTCTACCCGCTGCTGAGGTACTTTCAACTCTTGCTATCAATGATGAGCAATGGGAAGGCGTATTAGTTGAAACTACAGGTGAAACTGCTACTGCTGATGCAGGTTTTGGCGAATGGTCAGTATCGGATGGTTCTGGAGAGGCATTCTCTGATGACCTTGCTTATGTTTTCAGTCCGGCTCCTTTGTTTGTGACTTTCACTGTAACCGGCCCCTTATATTTCAGCTTTGGTGCCTACAAAATGGAACCACGTGATGCCAACGATGTTAAACGTTGGGGTTGTACAGACAACTTGTTCCCAAACTACGATCCATTGGCGGTAATTGATGATGGAACTTGCGGAATTATTCCTGGATGTATTGATCCTACCGCTGATAACTACGATCCTATTGCTACATTTGATGATGGATCTTGTATCTATTTAGGTTGTGATGATCCTTTGGCTATTAACTACGATCCACAAGTAAATCAGAATGATGGTTCTTGCTACTTTACTTTGCCAAATTTGGTGATCAACGAAATTCATTACAATCCATGTCCAACTCAAGGTGATGATTTGATATACGAATTCCTTGAGATGTATAATAATGACGTTGTAACAGCCGATTTAAGTGGCTACACATTTAGTCAGGGTTTTATTTTTACTTTCCCTGATGGAACTACCATGTTACCTGGAGAGTATATTATTATTGCTGTAGCTGCTGCCACTTATACAGGCAATGGATATCAGGTTTTCCAGATTACTTCCGGTAATATGAATAATAATGGAGAAGCTATCGAACTGCAAGATGGATTTGGAAATACTATTGATATCGTTACTTATGACGACATCCTTCCTTGGCCTACAGCTGCTGATGATCAGTGTCCATCATTAGAGCTTATCGATCCATCATTCGATAATAGCCTTGCCGCGAGCTGGCAAGCATCGTACGTGGCCAATGGCACTCCTGGTGCAATTAATTCTACTCCTCCTCCTGCTACTCCTTATACTATTGTTCAACTTCAGACTATTGCAACTGCCGGTGAGTATGTTGGAACCAATGGTATTGTAACTGGAGTTTATCCTGCAAGCAATTTGTACAGCCTACAAAGCGGAACGGGTGCTTACAGTGGTATCTGGGTTCAAGGAGTAGGAGTTGCTCAAGGCGATGCCATTGCTGTAGAAGGCACCTTGGTTGAGTCATTCGGGCTTACTTTAATTGCTTCTGTAGCAACCACAGTAAATAGCAGTAATAACGCTTTACCTGCTGCTCTTACATTGGGTACTTTGGCGGCAAACTTAGAGCCTTGGGAAGGTGTATTGATTACTGCTACTGCTCCTGTTGCAAATGGAAACGTTGGTTTTGGGGAGTGGTCTATCAATGATGGAACAGGTGCTTTGCTATCTGATGACCTTGCTTATGCATTTGCTCCTGCGCCGGCTGGTATAACCTTCACTGTTACAGGTCCACTTTACTATTCATTCAATGCATTTAAAATGGAGCCTCGTGATGCCAATGATGTAATAGAATGGAGTTGCACTGATGCTAACGCTTGCAACTATAGCGCAACTGCTGTAATTGATGATAATTCATGTGATTATAGTTGTGTAGGATGCACAGATGTAAATGCTGCTAATTACAATGCTCTTGCTAGCATTGATGATGGGTCATGCTTGTTCCCTGGTTGTACTTACCCGGATGCAATCAATTACGATGTTAATGCGAACGAGGAAGATGGCTCTTGCACTTTTGCCAATCTATGCCCTGCAGACATTAATGGCGATAACATTGTTAATACTGCTGACTTGTTGGTTCTTTTATCTGCGTTTGGCACCAACTGCTAAGACGGAATACAAAATAATTTTAAAGGGAGGCTTTGCTTTTGCAGAGCCTCCTTTTTATTTGATCTAGATAGATTTGATGGGCTTTGGGATACAAACAGGGAATGTCACCTATCATTTTTTTGAGAAGGTCCTAAGCGGAGATCGCTTAGAAATTACTTTAAAGGGCTGGCCATCAATTCTGTTGAGTGATTAATAGAAATTCAATTCCTATGTGTTTGCTTATTAAATTTTTTTCGCTGCGCGCAGAAATGCAAATCAAGGTGAATTAATTTGTGTCGATGATGTTGACTAAATCAAATGACAAAAAAAAAGGCTGCATCAATGGATACAGCCAGATTTAGTTTTTGAAGAAAAATCAATGTTCTTGCGAATCAACTAGAGCTGAGCTTTCGTCCCACATTTTCCATGTGCCGTATTTCTTACCATCGAGGTATGCGTACTCATAACGGAGGGTGCCTGTCTCATCCCACATCAGCCAAAGTCCATCGCGCAGGTTTTTGTTGAATGACATTTGCAGTACTTTTTCGCCTTCTGAATTGAAATTAACCCAACTTCCATGTTTCAAACCTTCTTGATAGTGACCAATAAGTTCTACTTTGCCATTATCATAGTATGACATAATTTTACCATCAGGTTTACCTTGGTTGAACTGACACTGCATTTTCAGGTCACCATTATGATGGTAACTGGTGTAATCACCTGAATATGGTTTGCCATTTTCATTCAAGTAAATTCCATCTTTAACTACCAAATCCTGAGCATACATCCCGAAGGTGCTTAAGATTAATAATGAAATGAGTATTTTACGCATGACTTAATGATTTACAAACATAAAGTTAACATAAAAATAACATAAGAAGCAAATAAGTAACAAAACCTTAACATTAGAAATCTATTATGTACTCGAAATTACTAAGTTGCACTTAATGATTTGTTAAGGAACATAGCCAGCAAAGTTCATGTGCTTGCGGTATTTTTGCGGTTTAGTTAATACTCATCCGGATTTGGATTTTCTAGTTATACTTAAAATTATAGGCGCTCTTGCACTTTTTATCTACGGGATGAAAGTGATGAGTGAGGGTGTGCAGCGCGCAGCCGGCTCTCGTTTGCGAAGTATATTAAGTGTAATGACCTCCAACCGATTTAAAGGTTTGTTCACTGGATTCGCTACAACATCTATTTTGCAATCTTCCTCGGCAACAACGGTAATGATTGTGTCTTTTGTGAATGCCGGAATGCTCAAGTTGAGAGAGGCCATACCCGTAATCTTGGGGGCAAACATTGGAACCACCATTACAGCCTGGCTCATTGCATTTTTTGCTTTTGGTGAATTTTCTATTTCTTCTCTTGCGCTCCCATTGATGGCTTTAGGATTGCCTTTGTTGTTTATTCGCGGACGAAACCTCAAACACATTGGTGAATTTCTTATAGGATTTGCATTGCTTTTTTTGGGTTTGCAGATGTTGCAAAACACTTTTCCGAACTTTAAAGACTCACCAGAGACCTTTGCCTATATAGCTTCATGGGCCAATTCAGGCTATTTGGGCTATCTCATTTTTGCTTTAGTAGGGGTGTTGTTTACGGCGCTCATTCAAAGTTCAAGTGCTGCTTTAGCCCTTACTTTAACCCTAATTGCTAAAGATATAATTGATACTGAAACAGCTTCTGCCATGGTTTTAGGAATTAATATCGGCACCACCATAACAGCAAATCTTGCTGCATTAGTTGCTAATGTTCCCGCCAAAAGAGCTGCTCGTAGCCATTTCTTGTTCAATTTGTTAGGGGTCACTTGGATATTGGCCATTTTCCCTATTTATTTTCAAGCTATCAATTTGATCTTTGAACCGGTGCAGAATCTTGTCATTTCCATCAATCCAAATTATGTAAACTCGCGGAATGAGCTATTCATTTCGTTTTTTCACACTGCTTTTAATGTAATCAATGCGGCCATTTTTATTGCGGCTATCCCTGTGCTGGAGAAACTTTCGACATGGATGGTCAAATCCAAAGGCGATAATGAAATTTATGTTTTAGAGTATATTGGCAGCAGAGTGATGGCAACCCCTGAATTGGCCTTGCTCGAAGCGAATAAGGAAACTGCTAAATTCGGAAATATAGTTGCCAAGATGTCAGGCTTTGTGAAGCGATTGCTCGAAGAGAATGATTCTGTTGTAAGAGAAGAGCTATGCTCCAGAATTCAGAAATATGAATCAATCACCGATAGAGTTGAGGTTGAAATTGCCAATTTTTTGGCTAAAATGTCTTCTGAAGAAATGTCGCAGGCAACCAGTATCAAAGTGCGTGGACTTTTGAGCATTTCCAGCGATCTTGAGCGTATTGCGGATATTTTTTATCAAATGACTTTGACACTGGAAGCTAAAAACAACAAGAAAATTTACTTTCTACCTAAACAAAGAGAGTCTTTAAAATTATTATTTATCAAGATTGATGAAGCTTTTGATATCATGCAGTCCAATCTGATTTCAGAAACAATTGATTTGAATGCAGCAATAGAAAAGGAAAAGGAAATTAATGAATTCCGCGATCTGATCAGAAAAAAGCATTTGTCAGACGTTGAAAAAGCCAAGTATTCTGTTCAAAGCGGAATGATGTATAGCGACCTTTTTTCTTCATTAGAGAAAATCGGAGATCATATCATAAATGTATCAGAAGCAGCTTCTGGAAAGGTCTAAAGCTCTATTAATTCTTCGATTAATTACAATGATTGCCTTAAATCAGAGCAAGCAAGAAGCCCACTAGTTTGCTGAACAATACTAGTCAGAAACTAAAGGTTACCCGCAAATGAAAATGATTTTTACTTTACACCCAAAAAGCGAGTTCGGAAAATACTAAGGCTTCACAAAAACGTTACTCACAACAGTATTACTTTGATTCAAGTTCCGATCCACTAACCGGATTTCAAATCGGCAAGTATCATAACCAGTCCCAGGCAAATAGTAAAGAGGAGTCATAATCACGCTCATTTCCCCATTGAGTGAAGGATTCTGACCTGTAGGAGTTACGCGTGGTACTCGGTAATAAAAGGGGATTACAATTTCCGGAGCTAAAACCCATTCTCCTTCGCGTTTTTCATAGTAATCGCAGTACAAGTTAAAATAATGATCGCCTTCAATATTATAAGGGGAGAGGGTATCTCCCTCATTCAAACCGATATCTCCATCGCCATCTGTAAATACGATGGTTAATCGGGCTGAATCAGCATAAGTACTTAGCTCTTTGAAAGTTATGGTAGGTTCTTTGGGGAATTCTTCTACTTTCAAGCAAGAACTGAGCACTGCGACTGAAAAAGCTGTTAAGAGATATCCGGTGTATTTCATCTTTCAAATCTAAAAAAACATCTACTTTCATAGCGTGGATTACGACAGAAGCAGAAAAATAAGTGCATCAGTTTGGGAAAAGGCGATATTTAACATCACAACCGAACAAGAATTTAACGATCTGGCGCTTAGTATATTTTACTATCAAGCCAAAGAAAACCCTATTTACCGAAAATACCTCCAACTTCGACAAATTGACCCTGCTTCCATAACCCGATTTGATGAAATCCCTTTTTTACCTATTGAAGTATTTAAACATCATCGGGTTTGTATTGATGGTGAAGAAACCAAACTTACATTTAGAAGCAGCGGCACCACAGGCTCAGAGCGATCTGTGCACGAGTTAATCAATACAAATCTTTACGACAATTCAATATTGAGGGGCTTTGAAAACGTATTTGGACCTCCTTCTGATTGGGTGATTTTGGCATTATTACCGTCATACCTGGAGCGCAATGATGCTTCCCTCGTTTATTATACTGATTTGTTAATTAAAAAATCCAATTCAAAGGAAAGTGGATTTTATCTTGATAAGCTGGAAGAACTGGCGCAAAAACTGAATATACTGCAGCAACAAGACCGCAAAGTCCTACTTCTAGGTGTAACATTCGCATTGCTGGATTTAATTAACAAAGGTCCCTTTAAGTTACACAACACTTTTGTTATGGAAACGGGCGGCATGAAAGGCAAGCGTGTCGAATTGACCCGAGATGAATTGCATCAAATATTGAAGAGTGGTTTTGGAACGGAGCATATAGTTTCCGAATATGGGATGACAGAGCTCCTTAGCCAAGCCTACAGCATGAAAAATGGTATTTTTAAATGTCCGCTTTGGATGAAAATCAGCATCAGACTCGCCGATGATCCATATTCAATAGCCCCTTTAGGAAGCACTGGTGGTATAAACATCATTGATTTGGCCAATATTTACTCTTGTGCATTTATCGCTACTCAGGATTTGGGAAGACTGCACAATGATGGAAGTTTTGAAATCTTAGGGCGATTTGATTTTAGCGACTTGAGAGGATGTAATTTAATGATAATGTGATTGTTACATTCTTGGATAAAGATTTTTTCAAAATGTCTGCAACCTTTTTTAGAAAACAATTGTCCTATAATTAAGTGCTAATTTTTATTACTCAGGGCATTAAATTGTCTGATGAAAATGGCGTCAAACTACGCGGCTAACGAGCTGCATCATGATTTCCTAAACAAATGAAGCGAGGTCCATGCAGGGATCTCGCTTCATTTTTTATAAATGCCTTATTATTATTCAGCGATCAGAAGGAAGTAATTCTTTTTTCCTTTTTGGAGTAACAAGTATTTTCCCTGAATCAATTGCTCCTTGAGAATGATGAAGTTTTCGTCTTCTATCTTTTCTTTGTTT
>JBDNHP010000084.1:0-4088 GCA_041688765.1 Flavobacteriales bacterium | reverse complement strand
GCTCAAAACAAAATAATCCACTGCAAAACCCAAAAATTAAGGTCTTTGACTTTAAAAATTCTGGCTCATAATGATGTACGCGATGGTTGCATTTAGCCATTGATATTATGATCATTACTACTAGCGCACAGACACTATAGGTTCCACCAGGTATTGAGAGAGTTCTTCAAATCGTTGTTTCTTCCTGACATGGAACGGAAGAAGTTTTTGGTATTCTCTTACTTTAAGAACTTCTTTTTGTTCGCTCACTAGTATATCTTTTGGCAGTTTATCTGAAATAGTATGATAAGCACCAAGAAAAATTATACCCACTTCATCTGGACCGAGTGTTGCAGCGATCCTGCCAGCAATAAATTTATCCCGCTGGGTTAACAGGTTGGAGCGGCCAATTTTAAACCGGATAATCCTGATCAATTTCATGATTAATGCGCCGGAAGAAGGTATCGATTTGAGCATTTCTAGCTCTTTTTTGACCAATGATAGCTCTTCGGTTCGTACAATAGTAGCTCCCCGTTTGACCAGTCTTGAAATAATTTCATAATTTTTACTTCCTGCCTTTACGCTGTCCGCTGTGATTTTTAGCGCTATATCTCCATCTGCAACCATTCCATCCTGGTATATTTTCACAGCTTTGTCACCAAAATCAATAGTATCACAATACTTACTTATTACCTCCCAGTATTTGTTGACAGTGTCAACATGTGTTTCCCAAAATTCTCTACCAAATTCATCAATACTCTTCCGGGTTAGTTCTGCTGCCATGGATCCCATATCGGCACCCGAATGAATAATGGGGATATAGATCAGTGTTCTCATTAGAATAGATTGAGTTTATGTTTCTGCTTAATCGTCGTCATATGATTTTTCTGCAGCTACCCTACATGCGGCACTCAGGGTAGCCATAGCCTCATCAATATAGTCAAAGTTTTGTTCCTGATGTATTGATTTCAGCTCATCGAGCGCTTCCTCGATCGCATTTTTCTTCGCTATCGATAGAGTGCTTCCAAATTTCTTTAATTGATTCTCAGTCTGGGAAATCTGCATGTCTGCTTTATTATTTTTCTCTGCCTTTTCCTTCATTTTCTGATCTTCAACTGCATGCTGCCTGGCTTCGTCCTTCATTCGACTAATTTCTTCCTTTGAAAGACCAGAGGAAGCTTCAAGTCTTACCTGCTGCGATTTATCCGTCATCTGATTGACCGCAGTCACCTGCAAAATTCCATTGGCGTCAATGTCAAAAGTCACCTCGATCTTTGGAATCCCGCTGCGGAAAGGTGGAATCTCATCGAAATGAAACTTTCCAATGCTTTTATTGTGCTCGGCCATTGGTCGCTCACCTTGTAAAACATGAATTTCAACTGAAGATTGGTTGTCAGCCGCAGTCGTGAAAATTTCGGATTGTAATGTCGGAATAGTGGTATTGGCTTCGATCAACTGGGTCATCATGCCTCCACGGGTTTCAATACCAAGCGAAAGTGGGGTAACATCAAGCAACAGTACATCTTTCACTTCTCCGGAAAGAACTCCACCTTGAATGGCAGCACCAATCGCTACAACTTCATCCGGGTTTACACCTGCTGAAGGTTCTTTTCCAAAAAAATCGCTGACCATTTTTTGTACGGCCGGGATTCGAGTTGAACCGCCAACCAATATTATTTCATCTAAATCGGAAGCCTTCATTCGGGCGTTCTTAAGTGCCAGTTGGCATGGAGCAACAGTTGACTGTAGCAAGCCATGAATCAGTTGTTCAAATTTGTCACGGGTGAGTTTCCTTACCAAGTGTTTGGAAACGCCATCAACAGACATGATGTATGGAAGGCTGATATCGGTTTCAAACAAGCCTGATAAGTCAATTTTTGCTTTTTCAGCTGCTTCTTTCAATCTTTGAAGCGTTATCGGATCCCGAAAAAGATCAACATCCTGCTCTTTTCTGAATTCCTCAGCTAACCACTCAATGATAACCTGATCAAAGTCGTCACCGCCAAGATGCGTGTTTCCGTTGGTTGACTTTACTTCAAAAACACCATTTCCCAAGACAAGTATAGAAATGTCGAAAGTTCCTCCGCCCAGATCAAAAACGGCCACCTTAATATCTGAATGCCTTTTATCAAGCCCATAGGCCAATGCGGCGGCTGTGGGCTCGTTAATGATTCTTCTGACTGTTAATCCAGCAATTTCGCCGGCATCTTTTGTGGCCTTACGTTGCGAATCGCTGAAATAGGCAGGAACGGTAATTATGGCCTCCTTAATTTCCTGCCCAAGGTAATCTTCGGCTGTTTTTTTCATTTGCTGAAGAATCATGGCCGAAATTTCTTGTGGCGAATACAACTCTCCGAAAATGGATATGCGGGGAGTATTGTTTTCTCCTTTTGAAATCTGATACGGAATCCGGTTAATTTCCTTCTCAACTATGTCATATGATTCACCCATGAAACGTTTAATGGAAGAAACTGTATTTTCCGGATTGACTATAGCCTGTCGTCTTGCCGAAGCTCCAACTTTACGTTCACCGCCCAGAGTGAATGATACAACTGAAGGCGTTGTCCTGAGTCCTTCGCTGTTCAGGATGACAATCGGTTCGTTCCCTTCCATAATAGCCATACAAGAATTTGTGGTTCCTAAATCTATCCCTAAAATTTTACCCATTTTTACGGTCTCTTTATATTCTGTATAGAAATTATTGTTTACATCAAGTCTCCCAACGGGCCAAGGTTCAGGTTCAAATCCTCATCCGTCAGGTTGAAAATCTTTTTTAATTCCTCCATCTTCATTTCTAATTTCATTAAGGTCTCTCCTAACCGTTCAATTTCATCTTCCGACAATGATCCGCCTTCAACTCTTCGGATAGCTTGTTTCTCCACGAGTTTACGGATAAGTTCGATAAGTGTAAGCACTAATTGAGCCAATCCGTCATCGGCATTATCAGGGGTGGCGTTGATCCTTGAAGTTACCGTATTTTCAACTTTTTCAATGGCCTCTTCAAATTCATCTATCGGGACTGTATTCAGGAGTATCTTATTTTCGTTCATATCCAAAAATTATTGTTACTGTTTAGGTAGGTTAATTATAAAAAAAATGATTTAAGAACAAGTTCATTATTCTTGCTTTATATTTTAGGGATAACCTAAATAGTTGCAAAATTATTACTCTATCGTTATGTCAACAAAACTATAAGGAGGCCAGGGGCCGGTAAGCAGAAATTGCAAATCGTCATGTTGCTGCTTAAATGCCTCAATGGCCTGAATAAATTCATCCTTTTTATTTTTTTCAACCAAAAAAACGGCATCAAGAATAATGCTGTTGGTTACCATCTTTTTGAATTTACAGTCAGGGTTTATTTGTGTCAAATGCCGGCTGATCTCTTCAATCAACTGTTCAACATGTTTCAGCAAAGCATCTTCCAACCTGTGCTTTTTAATTTTCTCAAGTAAATAATTGGTGTGGATGGTACTTGTGGAAAAGTAGTCGCCGGCTTTCACTACTTCTGATGCTGCTTTTACTCTGATTTTCTCACTACATTTCTCATAATCCCACAGTGCCTTCAGTCCAAATTCATATTTATTTTCTACTTTTTGAAGATTTTTGAGAAAGGAATCATAATGATTGATCAATAACTGATTTATAATTTCATCGGATTTTAGAAAGGTGCCAAATCGAACGGGCAGCAGGGTTACCTGTTGTGACAACTCTTCAATAACCCTCGCAAAATCAATGGCCAGTTCTTTGTTTATTGTATATTTTGAGGGTGTAAAGTCACTTACAGCCACAGAAATATCATTAAAAGAAAGGGCATATAAGTCCGAACCCGATATGCCCTGAATGCCCTTCACTAAGTCGCTCAACTCAGCATGACTTCGGTTTGAGGCGATTATGGCATAAATAATTTTTTCCACTGCATAGCTATTTAGTTTCCTGATTCGTTTTCACAATGGTCAGACGCTTTTCCCGCATCGTCTCCACAGAGGTTAACAATAACTTCAATCCCACATAAACAAGGTCGATATCAGCCACCGAGATGACAATATCACCGCTAATAACTACCCCTTTGTTCAACACCCTGTCTAATATTTCGAGAAGGGTGACGTCTT
>JBDNHP010000083.1:0-6339 GCA_041688765.1 Flavobacteriales bacterium | reverse complement strand
TACTTTTGTTAGGATTGTTGTTTTACTTGCGACTCTCTTTCAAAATTATGCTGGGTATGCTGCTTATTAGTTCCTTGGTATTATATATTTTAAAGCTTGTGAATCTTAGTTTTTTGGAAAATGCTTGGATGGTGTATTTTATTATTTTTGTTTTAGCTTGGATCGGTCAATTTATAGGTCATCATATTGAAGGAAAGAAACCTTCATTTTTAAAAGATTTGCAGTTTTTGCTAATTGGTCCGGGTTGGTTGTTATCCCATTGTTATCAAAAGATCGGGCTAAACTACTAAATGGAACAGGTTTTGATTAGAGCTTTTCAAATAGGAAATTATGCGTTTTAGCTATTCATTATTAATCATATTCCCGCTAACTTTCTTATTTGGCTGTGGCATTTTTCAGGATCCGCTCAAGGATGCTAAAACCTACGAGGAAGCCGGAATGTACAGTCAGGCCTTTGAGGTTTATAAAAATCGTTTTGAATCCAAAGCAGATGCAGAAGCGCTTATCGGGATGAAGCAAATTGGGCAACGTTTGCTCAATAAAGAATACGATGAGGCTTATCAATTGTATAATAGAGGGATGTATGATGAAGCGGAGGGGAAATTTGCAGAAGCAGAAAAGCTGAAAAAGGAGTTTGAGTATTACCGTTTAAATCTTGCTACTGATCCAATCTATCAGAATGCCATCGAAGATGTAAGTTTTCAGCGATTTGAAGCCTATTACCGAGAAGCTGAGCAAGCATTACTTGCAGCAGATTTTGAGACTGCCGATTTAATGATTCGAAAGTTAAGAGGGCTGAGACGTCAAGATAAACGAATTGAATACCTCGAAATTTTATCGAGCATATATCCGAGCTATTTGGAAGGGAAGAATGCTATGGACTTGGGATTGTACCGACAAGCTTTTGTTGCTTTGGACAAAGTTTGCAAGATCGATGCAGGTTTTAGAAATGCTTTTCAATTGAGAGAAGATGCTAGAGCGATTCTAAGCTACACGATGGCATATTTAACAATTGGGGAAGGGGCTAATTCGGTTATTGAAAGCACCATTGCCACTCGAGTGAAACAAGGTATTCTTTCTTTGGAAGATCCATTTATTACACTTCTTGAACGAGATGATATCATTCATATCATTGAGGAGCAGCGATTAAATATGGAGGCTGGTATTGATGAGAATTCGGCCATCAAAGCAGGAAAACTTTTAGGAGCTCAATACCTGTTAACGGGTGAAATTTTGGCTTATGAAGATGTGCTCAGCGACGAAAGGGTAGAAGAACGTTTGGGCTATTTAGGCAGAACAACAAAATCCAAAAAAGTGAAGTTTTTGGAGTTTGAGCAACGCAGAAAAACCAGTGCAGTATTTCGTTTTCAAATTATTGATTCAGAATCCGGGGTGGTTTATGCGGCAGAAACACTTCCATTCGAAATGAATGATGTAGTGCATTATGCCACATTTAATGGGGAAGATGGGGAATTATATCCGGGCGTTTGGACCAGCAAACTCATTCCTATGCGAAGTGATGAGGTTTATGGCTATAACGAAAAGAAGAAACTCGAAGAACTCCTAAAAGCTCCTCAAAATCCGAGGTCTGGAAAAATAATGGAGCAAGCCGTGATTGAAATGATCAGTTCTGCGGTTATCGAAAAGGTGAAAGCGTTTCGACCGCCTATAAAGCGCAAAACTGGCACGGATTAAAGTTGGATTTATTCAACAATTAGCGCGCTTGGATTTCTTACACTTTCACTGGAATGCACATTTCTTAGTATGTATTCAGGTTATTACTGATTCTGTTCTTGAGTTCATTTTTCAATTCGGCTTGCTTGGCATACTTATCCCATAATTTAATTACAGCGTTAATTTCGTCAATTATTTTTTCTCCTTTTTTGATGTTATTATTCTTTGCTATTGTCATCAAATCGTCTTTTGTTATATCAAGTCTTTTCTCATTCACACTTAAGGTTTGTTTGTTTACCCAAAGATTAGTTGGGTCGAAAGAGTAGCATAAGTCATAAGCAGGAGCTAGTCTCCAATGCTCATCTTTTTTCAAAATAAACGAGAAATTCTTGGAGTGATCATCGTAATTGGTAGCCAACACATTAAACACCATTCTTCGAAACATTTGTTCGGCTTCAGGATAGGTCAATCGTAATATCCGCATAGACTGAAAAACTTGTTCATAGCTATAGCCATACATGTCATTAAAATCATAATGCTGCAAACCACATAGCGTTTGGATGTGATGCTTGATATTTCCGTCTCTGTCGAATCGTTTAGTCATGAAGTGAGCTCTGCCATTTTCTTCTAACAAGCGGCTTTCACTTATTTCTATTTGACAATCTTTTGCCATAAGATAATAGGCATATTCTACTCGGCCCCATCCGGAACTCTCCCCAAACTGCTCTCCGCTAACCCCATCTAATTTTAGAAGCCAATGTTCGAAGTCTTTAGGTACATTTCCTTGTCCTGACTTTACTTCTCCCGTTTTTGGATTATATGCAATTAATGCTTTTGGACGAGCACCTCCTGCTGAAGTTCCTATTTTCAGGATGTCCATCATTGCCTTTTCGTCGTCCTTGCTTAGCTTGCTTAAAAAAGTGTCACGTTCATTGAGCATTCTTTTTGCGAGCTCCACCAAGCTATCAAGTTCTAGTGAGAAGCTTCTTATTCCTGTTTTGATTTGTATTGGTTCAAATTCTAATGCTCCCATTCCCCTCGTACCAATAAAGCATAATTTTTCTATTGGATTCATGCTGCTTTCTTCTCTTCCTTGCTGAGACAACCAGGCATTGATCAATTTATTTCCGTATTTGTCGGGTAAGGAATCAGATAACAAGCCGGGCAATCCTTTAAAAGTGTCTTCTGTTTCATCACGTCCTTTGCGTAATTCAGGAAAGCTATAAATTCGTGAACCTTGTTTAAGAGGCATTTTGATAGGCGATAAATCCCATCCTTTTTGAAGAAATTTTGTGTCGTATTGAAAATAGGCTAATTGTTGATTTTCGTCCCATCTAACAGCCCCGACAAATGTGCCCCATATTTTAACTTCTGCTACATCTACCATCCTAAATCATCTTTGCTGATGTTATTGCTTTTATTTGCTGAAGCTTGTTTTCTTTGCTTTTTGTTCAGCTTGGCGTATTCAATTGGGCTGATTTGTTTCTCAATTTTGAATGTATTCATAATGTACAGTAAACCGAGTACTCTCAATACTTGAATAAGACTGTCAATTCTTACTTTTTCTCCTCGTTCTAATAAGCTTAATGTAGAGCGGCTTATCCCTGCGTCTTTTGCCACTTGATCTTGCGTTTTATTTTGACTTATTCGATGTGATTGAATGAAGTTCCCGATGGTTTCCATCAGCATCTTATCAGACATTGCCTCCCAATTTATGTGTGATATATCATTCATATTATTGATATTTAGATTTATACGCGTTCTATCTCATACAAATATACTGAATATTTTTAAAATGACGATTTAATGAATGATATATCATTCATTTGTGCTATAAAATGAGTAATATGAGTGTAATATCATGCAATATTACCGGTCTAAATTCAAATAAATACCATATTCTGAATTGCTAAAGCAGGGTGTTTTAGGTTCCAATTATTGGAAATTTGGTATTCTCACGTTGACTGATTTGTACTGCCGGTTTATTTGCGCCATGTCTTGTGCAGTGCCGCGGATAAATATTCCTTTGCGAAACTTAGCGTCTTAGTGGCTAGCTCTGAGTTCCAATAGGGTATTCTTTTTCGCTGCTAAGGCGCAAAGACACAAAGCAGATGCTAGGCAACATTTAAAAAAATGAAAATCTACTTTTTTACTACCATTTTGGAAACAGGCTTTTGCTCATTCCAAATCTCCAATAGGTAAATGCCTTTTGAAAGCCCCGAAATATCAAGTGTAACGGTCGGTTTTGACAAGTTTGCAATATTCATCACTTCCTTACCCATCATGTCGAAAAGAAATACCTGATAAGTACCTACAGTATTTTCAACTTGAATATTGAGTTGATCAATAGCCGGATTTGGATAAACAAAGACATCAATTTCACTGAATTCATAGAGCCCATCAATTTCACAAGGTGTAAAATACTCACCAGGCGAACCTTGTGCACATCCGGCAAACCAACTTGAGGCATTATTAATGATATCCATATCATCCACCAATTCAAGTGTGAGTTCTTCAGCATCCGGCTCTACAGGCCAAGGACTCGTGTTGTAATAGACAAGTGAAGAGTATATTTTTTCATCAGCACCAAAAAGACGAAGTGCTTCCCCTGAATTACCCAAGTTAAATCCTATTGGTCCTTCCATATTCAATACCTCAGGAAACATAGAGCTGAACAATTCGACACTTGAAACCAATACCTTGTTTTCGCCTGGATTGAGCGTAAAATTTAACTCGTAACAATGCGTGTTGTCATCATCTCTGAAAGTCCAATCGCTGAGATCAACCGCTTCATCACTTACGTTGCGAAGCTCTACCCAATCCCCTGCATCCAACCATGGAGCGGAGTTGTAATTTATTTCACTAAATACTATGCTCTCATTACAAGGGGTAAATGCTTCTCCCGGCGATCCTCCAATACATCCGGCAAACCAGTTAGATCCATCGGAAAGATTAGCGAGAGGATTTGAAAGTTCAAGTGTCCTACCCATGCCATCTGCTGCTTTTGGCCAATCAGAATTATCAGTATATGCAACAGACGCAATCAATTGATCATTCCTATTATATAGACGTAAATTTTCTCCAGCGTTCTCAAATGTGAAATTCATATTTCCCATCACATTGGTTACATCAGGATGTTGTGATTTAAACAAAACAGAATCGAAACAAATCACTAAACGCTCCTGAGGTTGAAGGATTGTTGGCATCGGTAAAATGAATTGACTGGCATCAATTCCATCTTTGAAAGTCCAATCGGAAATATCCATTTGTGTATTTCCATAATTATGCAATTCAACCCAATCACCTGCATTTCGCGTATCATCGCTATGATAATTTATTTCACTTATGGTAACCGAAGCCTGAGTTGCAGAACCTGTGAAATGCGCAGTGAATGTATCATCAATTGAAATCATATTCATGATTTCCTGATTTGGGTCGGCAAAGAGAATTAGATTTTCAGAGAGCCAATGTTCGAAAGTGAAACCCGGATTTGCAATAGCCGTCATCTTAACAGGTGCGCCATTAAAGTAAACTCCTTCCCAAGGATATTCATCAGGAATGATGGTGCTGATTTGAATATGTCCAGCTTCAGCAGGAACCACATTTAAAGTCACATCCACTTGTCCCCAAAGATTGAAATTGCTTTGAATATGGTTTCGTGAATAAGTTGGACGCTCTGCAATGAAATTAAGCATTCCCTGATAATTGTTCGTCCATGAAGGCACGTCCAAACTAGATCCCCATCCATAAGGATTGGTGTTTGGAATACCCCATTTATCAAAATGTCGGGGCATTTCTGTGTAAATAGTATCACGCAAATCGTTGGCTAACTGCATAAAATGCTCGGCATCAAAAATGGTGTTAATCAGATCGGCATAACGATTAACGAAATAATTTTTGAACTGAGTATTGGCCACTAAACTGTTGAGCATATCGCTATGAGGATTATAGCCCCAAGGATTTAAAATAACACTCAGAAAATCGTAATTAGCATAATTGGCAAATCCCAATCCGAAGTCAGTGTCCCACAATATATATCGCCATTTTCCAGCCGGTTCGTTTGTTCTCCAATATTTAATATTGTTCACGCCACCACCAAGCCAGTCACCATTTATATAGTAGATCTCGGCCATCATATAGTCGCAAAAATTCTCAATGTCCAACCAATTACTTGCTATTTCATAATTGGAAGGAATGCTCATATCATTAGAAGTGATGAATGAAACCATGGCATTAAAATCGTTAGCAGTTCCAACCATCGGAATTCCATTCATCTTCACGATATCAATTTTCTCCCGATCCAATTGCGGATGATTTTCTACTATAAAATCTACATCAATTCTTTCGCGCACATCAAACACACCAAAGTACTGACCGTTCAGAAACATTAGGCAATGACGCCCATTCTGAATATCCATGTGGGTATTTATGGCAACTTTTTGCATTAACATATCCCTCATGTGAGCACCATTCCAGTCAATCCCTGCATTCCTGATGTTAAGGGCATCAATCGAAGTAATATTTTTATCATAGAATAATTGATAGTTAATCTTCGAAGTTCCGTATTCATCTCGTGTAAGTATCCTAAAGCTCTTTTGCGGATAAGCTCTGGACCAGCCTCCATGTATTTTGACGCCAGCATCTAATTCAAAACCGAAATTTTTT
>JBDNHP010000082.1:0-6485 GCA_041688765.1 Flavobacteriales bacterium | reverse complement strand
CGCCAAGAGCGCCAAGGGAACGCAATGATCGCAGAGCTGATTCTGTGAGGAGAATTGCACTATTGAAAGATTTTTCTTCGTGGGATTTTGTGGATTCGAGGCTAGCTCTCCGCTTTGATTGCGGTTTTTTTTAACGCAAAGAGCACCAAGGGAACGCAATGATCGCAGAGCTGATTCTGTGCGGAGAATTACACTATTGAAAGATTTTTCTTCGTGGAATTTTGTGGCTTCGAGGCTAGCTCTCAGCTTTGATTACGATTTTTTTTAACGCAAAGAGCGCGAAGGGAACGCGCTGTTCGCAGAGCAGACTTTGATAAAAAAATGCAAATAGACAATTCATTTTGTTGATATTCAATGGTTTATCCTTTGGTTCGATTATTGTATATTTGCCGGCAAATAGAAAAACAAACATGAAGAAGATCGCTGTAATTCTTACACTTGCCGGCATTTTCACGGCTGCTCAATATGGGATAGCCCAAGAAACCAAATTCAAAGTTGGATACACCAATTTAGAAGTTGTTTTGGCTTACCTACCTGAAATGCAAACTGCAAACAGCACCTTAAACCTCTTTCAACAAAAGCTCGAAGAGGATTTGGCTACCCGTCAGAAATGCCTAGAATCTAAGTATAATGAGTACTTGCAATTGGCAGAAGAAGGCGGGAAAGAAGAAGCCCTAAAGCCAATGGAAGAAGAAATCCGTCGCTTGGATGATGAAGTAAAACGCAAAGCCGCTGACAGTGAGCAAAAAATGCTTGAAAAACGTTCGCAGTTAATTGCACCCATTTCAGACAAAATTCAGGTTGAACTCAAAGCGATGGCAGCTGAAGGTGCGTTTGATCTCATTCTCAACAGCGTTGATGGAACTGGGAATTCAATAGTACTTTTTGGTCCTGAAGAAAATGATTTAACAGAAGCATTACTAAAGCGCATGGGAGTTACCCTTCCAAAACCTGAGTAATTCTATCGACTAATATTTAAGAAAGAGGCTGTCTCAAAAGGGACAGCCTCTTTTATTGAAGAGGGAGAAACAGAGCGGAAAGAGGAGATCGGAGAACATTGGACCTCAAGGCTACTACTCTGATGAGGAAGATATGAAGAACTATACCGTTTAGGCATCTTTGCGAAAACTACGATAGTGTTCAACATTATCGACTTTCAAGCATCCAATTTTTCTTCCATTTTTGGGCTGATTCGGTTTGTTGTAGAGACGCAATTTATCGCGTCTCAAAATTGAGACAACAAAACGACATTGAAACGACATTGAAATGACATAGAGACGTGATCAATCGCGTCTCTACTTGAAAATAATTCCGTTTCAACCATTGTCAACCTATAACAGCCACTCCTACGGCATTTACCAATCATTCTTATAAAATAATTTGGACTCTATTTTATGACGATTCGGAATAACCACGAAGAGAATTATTTTACAAAAAAATGCCAAGAAAAATTCCTCGGTATTTTGTGATTAAATTGGAAGAACAAATCAAACTTTTGGATCTCAATTCCAAATCTGGGAGAAAGAAAGATAGCAGCCTTTATTCACAGTAAGGTGAATTGATGGGCTTGAGACATTTCCTCAAAATCGAAATCTTCCAATGCCATTTCCAATAAAACCAATCTAAAATCTTAAGCATACCTTAAACCTTTTTTGTAAATAGCTGTCTGATTGACAAGCTTAAGCAATGCACAAAGCATCAAATGACTCCGAACTTCTACGTCAATTGCAGGATCCTGAATCAAGGAACCGCGGTTTTCAATTGCTTGTAACTGAATATCAAAAGCCCATTTATTTTTATGTTAGAAGAATGCTTATTGATCACGACGACACTAATGACGTGGTTCAAAATGTATTTATCAAAGCCTGGAAAGGAATTGCACAATTCAGAGGAGATTGCAAACTCTCATCCTGGCTCTACAAAATCGCTAGCAATGAAAGCATAACATTCATCAATAATCGAAAAAAAATTGCCGGAATTCCTATTGATAACATCGCTGAAAGAATGCCCGGACATTTGCAAGACGATGATTTGTATTCCGGGGATGAAATTTCACGAAAGCTAGATTCTGCAATTGCTGCGCTCCCTGAAAAGCAAAAATTGGTTTTTCTGCTCAAATATTTTGAGGGTAAACCTTATGAAGACATAGCCGAGATAACCGGAACCAGCGTGGGCGGACTAAAAGCTAACTATCACCATGCCGTTGCGAAAATCAAGGAATTTTTAGAAAACAGTTAAACTATTACAGGCCAAAACAGTCATAGCAGCATGAATCCCGATAAGGACATATTTCCACTCCATCATAACAAAGAGTCGTTTAAGGTTCCAACAGATTATTTTGTTGAATCGAAAAACGAAATTTTTTCTAGTTTAGTTGATCCAACCATTGATGTAGAATCAGGAAATTTTCAAGTTCCGGAAGGCTATTTTGAACTTCTAAATTCAGAGATCAAAACCAAAATAGTTGCAGCGCCCCAAAAAGGAAAAATACTCCAATACACTTTTTGGAGTTTAGCTGTAGCTGCGTCAATTATGTTGTTTTTTGTAATGTTCCAATTGATTCCTGAAAAAGAATGTGAATCTTTTACTTGTCTATTGGATAAGACCGATTTTCATGCAGATGACCTTCTGTTTATTGATGAGGAAATTATTGCTGAATTCTATTTGGAATACCAGCAAGAGCAGGAATGGGATGATATAGCAAATAAGCAGACTAATTTTGATACAGAAGTATCAGACACTATTAGCACGGAAGAAAACAACATTAATCCAAACGACATTAGTGATGAACTATTAGATGAGCTTGATATTGAAGATTTTTATTTTGAAGAATAAAGGATGATTAATATATTAAATATGAAAAATGCCACACTGATTTTCATGCTTTTAACGAGCATGAATACTTATCGATTGCAAGCTCAGGATGGAGAAAGACTGGAGCAACTCAGAATTGCTTTTCTCACAGAGCAATTGGATCTTGGCGTGGCTGAAGGTCAATCGTTTTGGCCCATTTACAATGAGTTTAACAGGAATAAACAAGCTCTTGATAAGCAGCGCAAAGAGGCCATGAGAGTGGTGAAGGAAAAGGGTGATGCCGTTTCGGAAAAGGAAATTCGGGATGCAATTGCAAAAGTTCATCAAAGCAAAACAGAAGAAGAGAGTTTGGAGAAAAAATTTATTGAAGATTGTTTGCCTGTTCTGGGTCCTTCAAAAACAGGTAAATTGATGATGGCGGAACATGAGTTTAAACGCAAAATGATGGAGCGATTAAGAGAAAGACGTGAGAAATAGTAAATCTCAACAATACTAAATCAAAACTCAGAGTTAGCCACAAAGGCACGAATTTTTACGAAGAAATCAAGCTGAATTTTGTAATCGTTTGCTTCGATAATTACTTTGTATCATTTGCAATGCAAAATGAAAACATTATTCCTTCCCTTTGCTAAAATCAAGAGACAAGGAATTAACACAATACCTCAATCCTGTGTCTGTTGGTCCATCCGGGAAAACATGCCCCAAATGTGAGCCGCATACTGAGCACAAAATTTCGGATCTTACCATACCAAGACTTATATCCACTATTTTTTCAATAATTCCATCTTCAATTTCCTGATCAAAACTGGGCCATCCGCAATGAGCATTAAATTTACTTGAAGAATCGAAAAGCTTGGTACCGCACCCTTTGCAGTAATAAACCCCCTGTTCAAAATGCATATTGTAAACACCCGCAAACGGACTTTCAGTGCCTGATTTGCGCATAACGCGATACTCATCCTCAGAAAGCATTTGCTTCCATTCTTCATCGCTTCGGACTACCTTTTTTGCCATAGCTTTTTCTTCCATTAGAACCGAAAGATTTACCACGAGATCCTGATTTATCCTGAGCTGAAACTTTGTACTCCGGTCCAACTGGAACTCCCTCAGGATTCTCCATTTTTAAAACCTCATAACCTATCAATTGTTCAATTCTGTTGAACTTTCGGATATCATCCGGTCCAATTAATGTAATTGCCCTTCCCTTTCTTTCAGCACGTGCCGTTCTTCCAACCCGGTGAACATAATCTTCCGCATCTTGAGGAACATCATAATTGATCACTAAATCAATTCCATCAATATCAATACCTCTAGAAACCACATCCGTAGCCACCAAAACCCTGAACTTTCGGTTTCGGAATCCAAGCATCACCTCTTCCCTATCCTTTTGTTCAAGATCAGAAGAAATAGTACCTGCATTAAGTCCCGAACGTTTCAATACCTCAAAAGCCTTTCTTACTGCCGTTTTGGTAGAAGCGAAAAGAATTATACTTTGAAAATCCGAAGCCTCAATCACTTTCTTTACCAACAGAGCCTTATTTTCATCAAAAACCAAATAAGCTTGCTGCTCCACCCCTTCAGCCGGTTTAGAAATCGCTATGCTAACCCGTTCCGGATTTCGCAATAATGAAGATGCCATATCCACAATACGCTTAGGCATAGTTGCTGAAAACAATAAGGTCTGTCTATCGGGATTTGTTTTGGCAACAATGCGCATAATATCCTGATGAAAACCCATATCAAGCATACGATCCGCTTCATCAAGCACCAAGACATCCAGCTTACTTAAATCAACGTAACCGAGATTCAAATGCGCAATAAATCGACCCGGAGTAGCCACTATAATTTCTGCTCCTGTTGTGAGTGCTTCTTTTTCTTGAGTGAAGCTGGCTGCATCACTACCACCATAAACCGCAATAGAATTAACATCCGTGTAATAGGAAAATCCTTCGATTTGCTGATCAATTTGCACAGCCAGCTCTCGTGTAGGAACGATAACCAACACTCGAATCCTTTTTTCATAAGCCGAACTCAAAATTTTATCGAGAACAGGCAATACAAAAGCAGCCGTTTTGCCAGTGCCTGTTTGAGCACTTGCTATAAGGTCTTTACCATTTAATATGAGGGGTATTGCCTGCTGCTGAATCGGGGTTGGTTCCTTAAAACCCATGGCATCCAAGCCATCCAAAACATCATTGTGCAGGCCTAATTCTTCAAACGTCAAAATGAAAAGTATGAGTGGGAATTAAATTCATGCCGTGAAATTAGTGAAATTCCAAGCCTTGTCAACTAATAGTTTAGGTATTGATTCAAAGATATTTTTATCTTAGCGTACTATCTATGAAAATGTTAATCCTTCTCCGCAAGTTCTGCATCCCTTCAATTTTTGCTCTGCTGCTTATGATTCCGGCAGAAGCATTTGCTACTCACATTGTTGGAGGAGAAATCTTTTATGAGCATTTAGGCGGGAACTCATATCGCGTAACACTCAAAGTTTACAGGGATTGCGGACCGGCAAATCAGAATCAAACTTATTTCGACGATGTTGCGGCAGTGGGTGTTTTTGTTCAGGGCAATTACCAAACTCACATGAATCTTAGTTTGGTTGATGCCATAATCACAACACTTCCGGTAACTCTGGACAATCCTTGTTTTACTTTGCCTCCAGATTTATGTGTAGAAGAAGCTGTATATGAGGGATTAATTGATTTAGCTCCCATCGCCGCAGGATATGATTTGGTTTATCAGCGCTGTTGCCGTAATCCAAGTATCATCAACATTATTTTACCTCAAGATACCGGTGCTACCTTTTACACCCATGTGCCAGGAAGCAATGAGTTACCTGTTGGCAATAACAGTTCCCCGGCATTCGATAATTTCCCGCCAGTAGCGCTGTGCACTGGGGTTGAATTTACCTTCGATCATGGTGCTACAGATCCTGATGGAGATCTTTTGGTTTATGAATTTTGCACACCAAAACATGGTGGTGATCCATTTGCACCTCAGCCTGTTCCACCCGCAGCTCCGCCATTTGTTAATATTTCCTGGGCAGTACCCTATTCGGCAAGCTATCCCATTGCAAGCAATCCGGCTTTTGAAATAGATCCGGTGACTGGAATTATTGCAGGTACGCCAACTAGTCCGGGGCAATTTGTAGTTGGAGTTTGCGTATCAGAATACCGAAATGGGCAATTACTCAGCGTTTCTAATCGCGATTTTCAGTTTAATGTAGTGGTTTGCGACCCGAATATTATTGCTGCAATTCCAAGTCAGACTCAGTTTTGTGATGGATTAACTTTTGAATTTGGAAATAACAGCGTGAATTCCACTTTCTATTTCTGGAATTTTAACGATCCGGGTAATCCTGGTAATGATACCAGCGAATTATCCGAGCCTACTTATACCTTTTCCGGTTTTGGCACTTATGAAGTGATGTTAGTTGCTAATCCGGGCTGGCCATGTGCTGATACCGCTTACATCGAGTATAATATCCAGCCGGTTTTGGATCCTGTGGTAGTAAACAGCGGATCAAGTTGTATAGGAAATCAGGCATTATTTGATTTTACGGCAAGCGGGCAAATTGACGAACCCAATGCCACATACTTTTGGAATTTTGGTCCAAATGCCATTCCAATTGCAAGTAATGGGCAAAATCCTCAAAATGTATTTTT
>JBDNHP010000081.1:0-1886 GCA_041688765.1 Flavobacteriales bacterium | reverse complement strand
TGGTGCTTGTTCCTACGGATGTGAATAAGTGCAGTATTAACTATTACCATTCTGATCCAACCGCCAAGACTCCCTGTTCCGCTGAACTGGTTTAGCTTTTCATAAACTTTGATAAACCCCTCCTGAAAAATATCTTCGGCTTCCTCTGTGCTTTTAGCATAGCGGCGGCAAAGGCCCATCATTCTTCCCGAATAGAGTTCAAAAAGAGCTTTTTGGGCATTTGATTCTCCCCTAAGGCATCCTTTAACAATCTGTTCTTCGGTCATTGTCTGATTCAAATGATGCTGTTACTCGTCTAAAAGTTGTCTCAATCTAAAAATTACTTTTTGGAATAGGGCATAAATTTCAGCTCATTTGGCTTACGATTGAGCAATAAACAGTAATTACATCAACAATAGGGCATTGATAGGTCATGAGCGCCTATACTAATGTCTTGACAAACAAAAAGATAGGGAATTCAACTTTGTCCAAATTGAATTTATTGGAACTAAATCCATCATCAACATTTTATCACCTCCTTATTCAGCGTATTTTTGCGGCGATGAAACACATTCGCAATTTTTGCATCATTGCTCATATTGATCACGGTAAAAGCACTCTTGCCGATAGACTTTTACAGGTAACCGGCACCGTTGACCCCAGAAAACTCCAGGCTCAAACCCTTGATGATATGGACTTGGAGCGTGAACGCGGAATTACCATTAAAAGTCACGCCATTCAAATGAAATACACATTTGAAGGCCAGAATTATGTGTTAAACCTCATTTACACTCCGGGTCACGGAGATTTCTCTTACGAAGTTTCCCGCTCTATCGCAGCCTGTGAAGGCGCCTTGTTGATTGTTGATGCTTCCCAAGGAATTCAGGCTCAAACCATTTCAAATTTGTATCTGGCTGTGGAGCATGGTCTTGCCATTATTCCAATCCTGAATAAAATGGATTTACCTAGCGCAGACCCAGAAGAAGTTACGGATCAAATTGTTGATCTTATTGGCTGTCGCTCCGATGAAGTTATTCCCGCTTCTGGAAAAACAGGATTAGGAGTTGATGAAATATTAGCGGCAATTATTGGAAGAGTTCCTGCCCCGAAAGGCGATCCTGACGGCCCTCTTCAAGCGATGGTTTTCGACTCCGTGTTTAATTCCTTTAGAGGGATAATTGCCTATTACAGAATTTTAAACGGAAAACTCAAAAAGAGCGACCACGTGAAATTCCTCAATACCGGAAAAGCATATTATGCTGATGAAGTTGGAGTTTTGGGGATGGAACTTATGCCACGAAATGAAGTTTGTGCAGGTGACGTGGGCTATATCATTTCCGGAATCAAAGAGGCCAGAGAAGTTAAAGTGGGCGATACCATTACTTTGGTTAATAACCCCTGCCAGCGAGCCGTTCGCGGTTTTGAAGATGTAAAGCCAATGGTATTTGCCGGTATTTACCCGGTTGATACCGATGAATATGAGGAGCTTCGATCTTCCATGGAAAAACTACAGCTCAATGATGCCTCTCTCGTTTTTGAGCCGGAATCATCAGCGGCACTTGGATTCGGATTCCGATGTGGTTTCTTGGGCATGCTTCACATGGAAATCATCCAAGAACGTCTCGAAAGGGAGTTTAATATGACTGTAATTACTACGGTTCCAAACGTATCATATACGGCCCATCTTAAGAAAGGTGGAGTAATTGATATCCATAATCCCTCAGAATTGCCGGACCCTTCTAAATTGGAAAGGGTGGAAGAACCCTATATCAAAGCCCAAATCATCAGTAAATCCGAGTATATCGGACAAATAATGACGCTTTGCATTGAGAAAAGGGGAATTCTTAAAAACCAGGTTTATCTCACTTCGAGTAGAGTCGAATTGTCTTTCGAAATGCCTCTTGGCG
>JBDNHP010000080.1:0-2919 GCA_041688765.1 Flavobacteriales bacterium | reverse complement strand
GGCTAGGGGGATGGATATTTCTGATGTGAGCCATGTTGTGAATTTTACGATTCCGGATGTTCCCGAAGATTATATTCACAGAATTGGCCGCACAGGAAGAGCTGAAAAATCGGGAGTTGCAATTTCATTGCTGAGTGAGGCAGAGTTAGAGTCATTTCAAAACATTGAGTCGCTTATGAATCTGCAAATGACCAAATTGGGCTGGCCTGAGGATGTTGAAATTTCTAAGGTTTTGTTGCCTGAAGAAGAAGATAGATCGGGTATGAAAATTATTAAAGTTCGTCAGCCTAAAGTAGCGGATAAAGGCGCTGCATTTCATGAGAAGTTAGATAAAAACAAAAAGACCAATAACAAAGTTACACGTGCTGATAAGATGAAATTGAAGTACGGAAAGAACTATGAATCCGGACACGGCAGTGGATCTAGGTAGCTATTAAGATTGAAAAATATTCTAGCCCTTAAACTTCAGATTCATTGCAGAAATGAATCCATAGATTTCTTCATTAATTATGGATGTTGCAAAAGATTGGAAAACGGCAAGTTCCGATTCTTCAGAATTTTAATCGGGCTGTTTAATATTGATTTTCAGAGATTTGAGAAATACCTCTTCGCCAATTTTTGAGAGGATTTCAGCTAAAGACTAAAACTAAACGTTTGATAATGAATGAATTAATCTTCTTTATGGTCGTTTTGTGATATTTACGTGAGATTTGTTACCTTTGATTTAGTCTCAAAGCGGCTAAACTCTAAACCAATTAACTAAATTCTAATTCCAATCGTGTATGAGAAAATCTTTTACACTCTTATGCTGTCTATTAATTCTAATAGGCGGTATACCGGTACAAGCTTTAAGTAGTAATTCAAATCTCAAGGCAACACCTTTTGGTCCCGAGGTTTCTTTACTTTATAGCTCTACTTCAGATGATTTTTCAGTGTTAGCAGGCGGATGCACTAATCCAGATGCTTGTAATTACGATCCTACAGCTACTGAGGATGATGGCACTTGCTTTTTTGGCAACTGCGATTTCTACGCGGCTAATGATGTAGTTTGTATTGAAGATGGTGATTTTATTCAGTATAACGTCTTGTCTAACGATGGTTTTCCAGAAGGAATGCAAGTTTTAGTGCAAGGGTTCTCTGAAGACAACTGCTTTTTTATTGATGAATTAGGAAATATTCGTCAATATGCAGACGCAACGGATTGCTGTGGAGATCATTTTCTTGCATATCAGTTTTGTACTGAATTTGGCCAGCCTTGCGTTTCAGCTGAGGTTGTAGTTACCGTAAAATGCGGCAAGCCTGATTGTTCACTGATTAATCTTGAAGATTACATAACTATTGCTGACCCTGGATTACCCCAAGAGCCTAACTGTATTGTAGTTTGCGAAAATTCAACCAGCACATTATTTGTACCCTATAATCCGAATTATAATTACGTATGGTTGCCAGCGGTTGGTGGAAACGGAGTTGTTGGGGCAAACCCTGCCGAGTTCATTGTAACCTGGGGCGCTTTTGGTGCTGGCAGTATTACACTTGAGATTTATGATAATGCAAACAATTTAGTTGGCACGTTTGATTTCTGCGTGAATATTCTAGAAGGGCCAACTGCGAACTTTAGCTCTACTGGGTACGCATGTTTGGGCTCGGAAATTTGCTTTACGAATTTATCTACCAATGATGATTCTTGGCAATGGGATTTCGGTGATGGCAACTATTCAGCTATGGAGCATCCCTATCCCTGCCATATATATGCTAATCCGGGAATTTACAATGTGATTTTAATTGCATTTAAAGCCAATTTTGATGCTCAGGGAAATCCACTATGTTGCTGCACTGATACCATTGCAATGACGGTGGAAGTTGACTCTTTACCCGGACCAAAAATTTATTGTCCTTAAACCCTTTGCGAAGGTGATAGTGCTACATACTCAACCGATGCAACCAATTGTTCATCCTATATCTGGACAGTTTTGGATGCAAATGGAAATCCAGTAATCTTCACAGGACAAGGAACTCCGAACATTAGTTTGCTTTGGGCTATAGGACCGATTGGGACCATAACTCTTCAAGTAAGCGGATGTGATAGCACTTACTGTAACTCACCAAGTTCAGTTACTGTGCCCATTATTCCAAGTACTAGCGTCATTAGTGGCCCTAACCCTGTATGTGCAAATTCAACTGCAACTTACACCCTGCCAAAATGGTTAAGCACCTATTATAATTGGCAAGTATTAGGCGGAGTATTGAGTTCTCCAAATGGCGGAAACTCCGTTGTAATTACATGGGGTCCTGCAGGTGTAGGTACAATTCATGTGGATTATTGGAGTGATTTCCTAATTGGATTGCCCGGACATGAAGGAGAAGATTGCATAGGCACAGCGGATTTGATAGTCAATATTTTGCCTTCAATTACGCTTATGAATTATAATGGTTCGGTGGTTTGCGCAGGTTCTACTTCATTTATTGAAGCATTATCAGCGCCAAATCCGAACTGTACTTGGACCATCACTCCAAATGTAACACCTGTGCCGTTTACCGGACAGGGAACAAACGGGATCAATGTAACTTGGTCTGTTCCAGCGGGTACCTATACAGTTACCGCTACCCCAAATAATCCGGGAGCATATTGCAATGGACCATTAAGCACTGTAGTGAGGGTAGTTGAAGTACCCCCTGTAAGTGCGATTACAGGACCGCTGGATGTTTGTCCAAATGCTACTACCTATTACACCGCTGTAAGTCCAACACCGGGGGTAACTTTTTATTGGTCAGCCCTTAATGGGACACCATTATCTCCTTTCGGAACAACGGTTGGAGTGGCATGGAATAATTCAGGCGGACCTTATTCAGTTACTGTTTATCAGCAGTTGAATAATGCTCCGTTTTGCCCATCAGCGCCTATTACTCTTAATATCAATC
>JBDNHP010000079.1:0-11396 GCA_041688765.1 Flavobacteriales bacterium | reverse complement strand
AAGTACATCATAATTTCTTTCAACCAAAGACACAATCCGAAAGCCGCAAATAAGCTTGCTGAAAACCAAAGACGGGTAATGTTTTTAATTAGACTTGAAGCTTCCGCCTGCCCTTTTTCACCTTGAGATAGCAAATTAAAATAGATAGGAGAAATTACGGTATTGACGGATTGTTGAAAGGAGCCAAAATAATTTGCAAAGCCATATCCGATATTATACAATCCAATTTGCGCCATGCTCACGGATCCGAAAGCGCCCCTATATATATCCAGCATGGCTCTGTCGGCATTGTTGATTAAGTAGGAAGAATAAGATTTTGGAATTAATGGCAAGGCGATTTTAATCCTTGCGAAAATATACTTCCTATTAAATCTAAAATTGGGGCGAATTTTAATAAAATAGTATATATATATGGAGTAATATAAAAACTCAAATAACTTAGCTAAAAACATCGAAATGAACCATCCAAAGAAGCCCATTTTGAAATGGTAAATGGTGATGAAAGTAGTTGTAATTGTGATAACACCACTGATTAAAGTGGAAATATATACCAGTTTGTGATTTGCTTGGAATTGGCAATGGCGTACACCAACATTTTTTATAAAATCAAAAAATGCTACAGGAATTATATTCAATAAAATAAACCATATAAATAAATCATCTGAAATGCGATTTTCAAAAATAAAGTATAATGAAATTCCAATTATTACCGCGAATAGTAATCTATAAAGTTGCAGAAACCCTAGGAATTGAGACCAAATTTCCCGGTAACTTTCTCTTTGTTTGTAGTATGAATTTTGTAATAAATTGGTGAGTCCTAAATCGCTAAATCCTGCGAAGATCCCAATATAGCCAAATGTGAGTCCGTAAATTGCATAGTCTTCAGCACTCAGATATTTATTTATGAGAGGGAGTATAAAAATATTCGCAATCAATGGCATATACATAGCCAAATAGTACAGCATTGATTGGGAAATGATTTTTCGGAGCATACTCAAAGATTCCAAAAATCTGGTTTAAATGGAGCGTAAACCGAGTCTGGATTTAAAACATCCTTCTCTGATTGGAACTTACCCAGCAAATTAATCGGATTTTCATCTACTTTTAAAGCATGAGCTATGCCTTGCTCAACCATTGTTGATGCATATTCTGAATTGTTTTCTACATTTTGAAGACTGAAGTTGATGGTGCCACTGCCTATGGCATCGAAAAAGGTGGTAGAATAAATGCTAATTTGTATTTCCGAAAGGTTTAATAAAACCATCAAATTGTCGGATTTATCCATCACACGTACATTGGGGAGGCTCGCACTTGCTTCAATTTTTTCTAAACCGATCTGTCGGGGATGAGGTTTCACTACGATCACATATTCAGCATTGTTTTTAATTATGTCTGATAATTTCCTGGTGTAATCAGCGTAGAAGTCAGGCAAATTAGTTTGAGTGCATATAGCTATCACTTTTTTGTTTTCTAAGCGATACTTCTTAATGAATTTTTTTATTGATTCTTCAGAAATGGACGGATGGTATTGGTATTTTCCTATGATTTTAATCTGTTCCGATTTGTATTCGTTGCCTAATAGCAATTCGGTTTTCCAAAATTCGCCAAAAACCAAAATTTCATCTGCAAATAATGCCCTCTCACAAATCCCGCTCCATTCAGGTGGGTACGAATAATAATAATCTTCACGAGATATGAGCCCATGCTGAAGCTCAATTGCTTTGATTTTTTGAGATTTACATGCCAAAACAAGACCCTCATTATGATAGTGGGGAGCAAAGTATATAGCGTCAGGTTTTACAATTTGAAACACGTATTTCCAACTTCTGAAATCATCAAATAATTGTTGAATCTGTGATTTGAAATTGTTTTTCAATAAGGCATCATTTACATAAAGAACATCACTCTTTTGGTAGGTTTTTTGAAGTGCTTTGAGCAATAGAATATCGTCTTGGTCTATGCGCAAAAAACGTCCGCAGTTAAAGACTTCAGATCCATTTAATTCTTGTCCGCATTCAACTATACCTCGGTTAACTTCGTTGTAAATGTATAAGCATCTGTTTTGGCCGGCAGCTTGAACCAAATTGTATGCATTTGATGAAATGTTCTCCGCTTTTTCTGATGTCACAATATTGCCGCCTGTGTAAAGTATAATCGACCTCGCTTGTAACTTAGAAATCTTCTTTTTATTTAACTTAAATATCTTCTGATTTTGAATTCTTTTTAATGCTGTGAAAATTTGTTGATATAGTATCGATTTGTCCCAAATAATTCTACTTACCGATCTACTTCCTACTGCTGTTTTGTGGTAAGCATGTTGAAAAATTTTTAGCAGGTTGAAGTCCCCACAATCCAGTATTTCCGGCTCTGTTAAAGTTAGATTTAAACTAATCTTAAGTTCCTTCAATGAGATCTTGGCCATTTAAATCAAATTTTGATCTCGGCAAATACTCACAATACCTTCAAATTCCAAGATAGATTTCTGCTGTTTTTCTGCTACCTCCAGCAATTCACGCTCACCGTCGGCATAAGCTAAAAAATGCAATAAGTCATATAATGAAGCATTTTGCTTTTGCCACGATGCCTCACTTGGATAAAGATCTCGCTTTCCTAAAAAAGGTTCACAATATTGAACTTTCCCTGTATATTTTTGATTGATTTCTAATGCTCTTACTAATCGAAAATACATGTCAACCGTTTCATTTATCCCTTTGTATGAGAGTATGGATTCATTATCGAAACTGGTATGATATTCAGGATATTGCTTATACATGGTGCGCATCAAGCTGCCTACCGGAAAATTAAAGCCAGGCGCACAAAACTGTCGCTCATCACTTCCGCCAACTGCAAAATCTAAAATTTCTTTTTCAACGTCTTCATAATGCAACACATGTTCGGCAATTCTATCGGCCAAACTATTGCCTTGTCGCGATCTTTTATAAGTGTATTTGCCCTCATGTCCAACACAGGTTATTACATAGCCTGCTTCTAGATTTTGAAGAAGCTTTTGGCCTACTCGACTCAAATAGGCAATGATTCCGATGGTTTCCGGAGCTATTACGAAGCGATATGTATAACGGCGTTCCGGTATTTTGGAAATCTTATCATAAAGAAATGACAATACTAGGGGTCCCGAAAGCTCATTAACGGCCATGCTAGGATGGCATAAATATGAACTAAAAAGGATCTCTTTTTCCGACTTTCCGGGTAATACATATTCACCATAAGTGAGGCTTCCCGGCTTCTTCTCCGATTTTATAACCGCCTTGTATATGCCATTTTTAGGCAATGCATTTTTAGCGTTTTCAGATAGACAAAATCCCCAATGATCTTTATAATAACTGGTTATGTACGGAACGGCATTAGGAAGTGCCGGAACGGTGTATAGATGAGGCTCTAGTTGCTCCCAACTCAGCTCTGAATTAACCGGAATGCTATAATTTACAACATGAAGATTATTCTCTTTAAACTTGCAAATGATAGAACCGTTAGGACATTCTAACCAAGCATCTTCTATGTTCCATTCCAATGGAATTTCCCAATCAAACACTCTTGTGCCCGAAGGAACCTCATATAATTGAAGTGGAATTATTTCCTGAAGAATTTCAAAACTTTTGCGCAAATCATTGCCTGTTATGCTGCGACAAAGCGGCCATAACTTGCGGAAATACTGCTGTATTTTATATTCCTGATCGCTCATTGAAGCATGCTCCACTTTAAAACACTGTCTTCGCTGATGGTTTCAACAGCCTTTTTTCCGATTACTTCCGCAATATCTTTTGGGCTAATGCCATGTGCGGGCCTCTTCCAAGTTAGATCTGATTCTTCAATTGTTTTCCCGGCTGGAATTTCCCTTGAAGACACTAAACTGCGTCTGGCATTCCTGCGCGCCGGCGCTTCTTCTGGTAATGCAGTTAAATCAAATGTTCCTAAAGTACTTTTTAGATGCGCCCATTTTCCCCAGAAAATTTTTAAATCTTCTTTGTCCATGGCATGATAATGATCATTGCCGGGTAAAGTTTTGTCATGGCTAAAATGCTTTTCTATCACTGTAGCCCCTACTAAAATGGAGTTTAAAACGTTTTCCATTCCGGCAGGTAAAGTATGATCAGAATACCCAGGAACGGCTTCAGGAAAATGTTTGATCAGCCCCTTAATCATTCCCAAATTGGCATTATGATCTGCGGTTGGGTAATTTAGTACACAATGCATCAAACACAATGGATTCCCTGATTTGGCAATCGTTTCAACAGCTTGTTGAACCTCCCATAAATATGAAGCACCGGTTGACAAAATGATCGGCTTGCCAAATGAGCATTGCAACTCTATAAATGGCAAATTGGTAATATCGGAACTGCTTATTTTGAAAACAGGCATCAGCTCATTAAGAAATTTAGCGGATTCTGCATCAAATGGGGTGCTCATAAATTCAATACCTGCCTGATCACAGTATTTCTTGAGCTCTTCGTATTCTTTTTTCCAGAATTTATCATACTTCTGAAAGAGTTCAAATTGACTTCGGGTAGGTTCTTTGGTGATGTCCCAGTAGTATGGACTGTCCTTAGAAGCGATGGTTTCAGCCTTGTAAGTTTGAAATTTGATAGCTTGGGCTCCCCCTTCTGCGGCCTCATCTATTAATCGTTTTGCTAGGTCCATAGAACCTTCGTGATTAACGCCTGCTTCAGCAATAATATAGGGGTCCCGCAACAAATTGGGGCGGTATGATTTTAAATAGTCGGTAAGTTGCATGGGGCAAATTTCGTGATTGACAGTAGAACTAAAGCAATATTTCGAATAAAAATACACATTTCGAACCGATTGATGCGCTTGATATTACTTACCACCAAGTTCTCCGAAAATTCCCTTGATTTTCGGATCAAATTATCACTATCAGAAAGTGCTTACACTTGGCTAATGTTCTTTTTAGCGATTGTAGCTTAAATGCAGATCAATACTTTGCAGAACATCTCACCACACCGTCCAGCCACCTTCTACTAGCAAGTTGTCGCCTGTAGTATAACTTGATGCATCGCTCAATAAATAAATTAAGGCACCTGCTACTTCATGGTTATAGCTCAACCTCCCCAGGGGTGAGAAATTAGCAAAGTTTTCCTCAAATTTTGCCTCATGATTATTCCAAACGCCATGCGGGGTAATCATATTTACACGCACGCCTTTAGCAGCCCAATAGCTCGCTAAATAACGGGAAAGCGCGTCAATTCCGCCTTTGGAGGCTGAATATGCTGCGGGACATCCCAAGCTGGTTCCTTTGTATAAATTCTGATTGGGTGCCACTACGCTGTATGTAGATGGAATATTAATAATACTTCCTTTTCCTTTTTCAGCCATAAAACTGCCAATCACCTGACACATCAAAAAAGTTCCTTTTAAATTAACATTAACTACCGTGTCCCAGTTTTCTTCAGAAACACTTTCAAAAGGTTCAAATTTGAGATGACTCTTATTCTGATGAGCATTTACTAATCCGTCTATCCTTCCGAAATGCTCAATTACCGTTGTTTTCAGCGACTCTATTTGAGATTTATCGCTTACATCAATTTCAAAACCCAACATTTTCCGTTGGTGTTTTTCATTAAGAATTTTTGCAAAATCATTCGGGTTTGCTTGAGGTATATCAACCACCACTACTATGCCGCCAAACTGCGCAATCGCTTCACAAAAAGCCTTACCCACCAAACCACAAGCTCCGGTAACAATAATTACCTTTTCATTCAATTCAAACTTCTGTCGAAAATCAATCTCGAATGGATCAGTAGTTCTTTTAATATTGTCCATATTTATAAATAATAAGGCTATTTATATTGATGATTAATTAAATTTACGGAATACTGGTTTGATTTCCGGACCTATAAGATATTTTTGATATCCATCTTCCAAAGCTTTTGAAAAAATATCACAACTTTCATCAAAAGCCGCTAGCATAAAGTCAATATCTTCAATGGTATGACTGTAACATGGCGAAAGTATTCCCTGATACAAAATGCCTCTGCGAATCATTTCCTGCATAAACAAAGTCCTGAAAAACATGTCAGGTTCTTTATTCATATTTTTAACTATTAATCCTACACTCCAGTTAAATCCTGTAAGTTGAAAATAGTCTTGTAATGACTTCCGATTTAATATTTCATTAACCCCTTTGATAAAATAATCCCCAATAGCATGATTGTGTGGAATTACAGGTTCTTTTTCAAAAACATCAATGGTGGCAAGGCCTGCCGCTATAGAATGAGTTTCACCACCATGGGTGGTACTCACCAGAAATAATTTGGGTTTTCCTTCCCTTTTTATTCCTCCAATTTCCATTACTTCTTTGATGCCTGTTAGTGCACAAAATGAAAATCCATTGGCTATGCCTTTTCCCCAAGTGGCCATATCGGGCTTAGCATTGAATTTACGAATGCTTCCCGGAAAATCGGTTTTGAATCCGGTAATCATTTCGTCCATAATCCATAATGCACCATGCTTATGAGCTAGATCTATGGCCTTTTCGAAGAAATCCGGTTGAATGGGAATCCATTTTTCGGGTTCGCTAATAACGCATGCAATTTGCCCGGGATACTCATTAAACAAGCGCTCCAAATCCTGAAGATCATCTTGCTTGTATAAAACAGTCATATCCTTTATTTCAGGAGGCACTCCGAAATCACATGCCGTTGATCCTATAAACCAATCGTCATAGCTGTAAAAAGGATGTTCAGCCGGACGAGCAATGAGTTTTTTGCCGGTAAATGCTCTTGCCAACTTTACGGCTGCAGTTGTCACTACAGAACCATTTTTAGCAAACTTTATCATGTCATGTTGAGGCACTAAGGACAGAAATTTTTCTGCCATTTCACGCTCAATCACAGAGGGGCGGCTGAAATTGACTCCTTTTTCCAGTTCTTCTCTCACTCTTGCCAAAACGGGCTCGTAAGCATGGCCAAGCGAAACAGCAGTCAAACCCATTAATGTATCGAGGTATTTATTACCATCAAGATCCCAGCAATAAGCACCTTTACCATGTGTGATGGCAGCCGGTGAGTTTATCGGAAATTGATCATCACCTTTAGAATAAGTATGCGCACCCCCTGGAATCAAAGTGTGGATCTTGTTTCTGTACTCATCGCTTTTGGCGAAATTACTGATGTTGGGCAGTGTTTTACTTGAATTCATTTCACTATTCGGTCTTCATTCAAGCTTTTTTTTAAGCCTGAATTAATTTCACTTTCTTTATTAATCTCGAGAATTTCGGGTTTGCGTTTCAGCAATTGAACTACTTCTTCAATACTGAAATCAGGCTTATTTTCAAGTTCCCTAAATATGGTTCGCACGGCATTTAAGTCCATTATTGTATCTACTGACAGCTTAAATTGATACTCGGGATGTGCTTTTTTCCAGAGACATTTCACCGTCTTTTTGATGTAGGGACAAACATGCTCCCGATCCGAAAGTAATTTCGCTTCTTTCCACGCTTTTTCAAGCGCATTGTAGCTAAAAACTTCGGTGTCAAAGCCATCTTCCAAATAATTAGGTTCATGATTTGAATTGGAGCAATATTCAGCACCTGAAGCAAAGTATTGGTCCACTACAAAATCTACCACTTTACCTGAATGCAAAGGATTATCAGCACAAATTCTGATGATATGATCAGGAAGAGGATGGTATTGTTGAGCCGCTTGATAAAATCGGTCTAGTACATCCCAATCACTCCCCCTATAACAAGCAACTCCATGAGATTTGCAAAATTGTTCTATAGCATCATCTTCAGGCAGGGTAGTAGTAGCAATAATGAGATCAGCTTCATTTTTACGCGGAGCAATTCTACTTATAAGTCGCTCCAGGAGCAATTTTCCTTCAATGTCCATCAAGACTTTTCCGGGCAACCTGCTGGAGCCCATTCGAGCTTGAATGATGATGAGATTCATTGCAGGTCAGGATTAAATATGCTCATGTAACATTTGTCCACATATTCACCACCTGCAAAAACATGGGCTTTCAAAACAGCTTCCGTTGTGAATCCGGCTTTTTCGTAAGAGCGAATTGCTGCTGGATTATTAGCATAAACAGCAAGAAGGATTTTTCGCAAATTCAATGTTTTAAAGGCATATTCTGCAATTGCTTTGCAAGTTTCAGTGCCTATGCCTATGCCTCTGTGCTCTCTCGAACCTATGAGAATTCCTAACTCAGCGGTTCTTGAAATCCAGTCGAAACGATCGAGTTTTACATTGCCAATATGTTCTTCGGAATCATTCATGCAGATGGCTAACATTACGGCATCTTTTGATTCAGTAACCGAGCTGAGATATTTCCTTAAATCCTGAATGTTGCTCGGGAAAGTACCTGATGCCAATCCCAGTGTTGTTTCAGGGTCGTTTAGCCATGACAAATAAGCATTGCTGGCATCATCTGCACTAATTGATCGGAGATAGAAACTGTTGGTTCGAATGAAGCGATTCATGCTTTGTGCTTTTGATCTAAAAGATTAGAGTACCTCGTCATAGCATCTTCATCTTTGGTAAGATTTTTATCATGCATCCTGTAGCGATACAAGGGGATAATCAGATTATAAATAGCATAGTTTTTTTCCCATCTAATTCTCAGATCTTCCTCTTCTCTGGCGCGGAAATTTTCATCGTATAAGCCAATTTCGAACAGATAGTCTTTACGAAACATGATCCCACAAGCAATGGGGGTTTTTTCAGCTGAAACATGAAGTAAATGATTGCCTCTGTCATCTACATGGTAGTAGTCTGTGGATACGGCATCGATGCTATTATTCATTTCTAGAAATAGCTTCTGAACCATGAGCATATCGTGATGTATATAATCATCGGCATCTAAAAAAACAATATATCGACCTTTTGCTTTTTGAACACCAAAATTTCGTGCTCCTGCTAGCCCCAAATTTTCTTTCAGAATGAAAACTCTAATCTCATCCTGATAGTTCTCTAGTACTCTTTTAGTATTGTCGGTACTTGCATCATCAATGAGCAGAATTTCATACTCATTTCTACTCAAACTTTGATCCAGTGCACTGCGTATGGCGCGCTCAACATATTGTGCATAGTTGTAACTGGTAATGATAAGTGAAACCATGCTATTAATTTAAAAATACAATTCGAATATACTAAGAACATAATTAAGCTCCAGCACCATTTCGAGGCTTGATTCTTCGCTTCTTTTCTCCTGTATCGCCATAGCCCCTGTTTTCAGGGTCTTCGCCGTAGCCATAACCATAACCGTAACCATAGCCAGAACCATAAGCATAGCCATAACCATAGCCATAGCCATATTTGTATGCGTACTTGCCGTAATAGTATCTCCAACGCTGATGTTTAACATTGTTCAGCAAGAGGCAATTATGACTGAGTTTATTGAGCCCCAGTATTTCTTCTAAATGGCGAACACCTTGTTTGGTCGCTTTTTCAGTATTTAATACAAATACGCCGGTATCAGCTAATTTTAGAAGCACTAAGGAGTCACTGATAAGCATCAATGGAGGGGTATCGATAAAAAGGAAGTCGTAAGATTCCGCTGCTTCTTCAAGCAACATCTGTACCTTATCACTGAGTACCAATTCCGATGCGTTTGGAGGAACTGGACCAGCTGTTACGATATCCAGATTTTCTACTTGAGTAGGAATTATACAATCGGCTAATTCTGCTTTTCCAATGAGTAAAGTGGAAACCCCACTAATATTTTCGACGCCAAAATTCTTGTGAACTTTTGGTTTGTGCATATCGAAATCCATAAGTAAAACTCGCTTGTTTGCCTTGGCGAAAATGGCCGCGAGATTGGCAGAAGTAAAGGTTTTTCCTTCGCCCGGATGCAGTGATGTTACCAAAATTATTTTGGTTTTTTCACCGGGAAGCAAGTATTGCAAGTTTGTTCTCAATGAACGGAAAGCTTCGGCAACATTTGATTTTGGCGCAATATCCACCACTAATGGATCACTTTCTGCACTCGGATGATTTGGCACACTACCAATTACTGGTATTGTGGCTAATGCTCTGAGCTCACGGAGACTTTCAATACGTTCAAAGAATAATAATCTAATTACTCCAATTATGAGTGCCACAAATAATCCTAATCCTATAGCCGTGTAATGTGTACTTTGTCTGTTTGGCCCAACTACGCCTAAGGTTCTGGCTTTTTCAATTACGCTGGTTTGTGGAATAATGGCGGCCCGTGCAATTACAGTATTGGCCTTCTTTTCCAAAAGGAACACGAAAAGACTTTCATTCACTTTGAGTTTGCGTTCAATCCCAAGAATGTCACGGATCGATTTAGGCAAGCGCTTAACCTCATCTTCGTAAAATCGAATGTCAACATTGAGATCTGAAATTCTTCCTTTCAGCGCTTTTTTGGTATTGTTGAGGTATTGTAAAATGTTCTGACTAATACTTGTAATCAACGAATCCTCTTTTTTAATAATAACATTTTCCGGCTTGTAATTCAGTAAATTAGTTTGACGATGCAAATGCAAATCATATAATTTGTTCAAGGTGCTTTTTAGAAATTCATCGTCCTGAAAAACAAAAATGGCCGGGGGTAACAACTTTTCCTCATAACCATTTCTTACATAATCTTCAATGGCAATGGCTGATTCAAGCCTATACTGAATTTGTTTTTTCTCCTTTTCCAGATTAAAAAGTTCAGTGAAATATTCAGATTGTTCTCGTGGTAAATCAAGTATTCCTTTACGAGCTTTATAGTCCTCCATATCTTGCTCTAAGGAGTCGATAATGAGGTCAAGTTCGTTGAGCTGTTTTGCAATGTACAGTTGTGTGTTTTCGTTCACATTGATTTGGCTTTCCAGAGAGTACATGATGTATTCATTAGAGAGCGTATCAAGGAACGTTTTAGCGCGGTTTGGCAATTCGTCCTGAACGCTTAAAGCCAAAATACTCGTGTATTCTACTTGTTCAATAGTCAATTGACTTTGATAGCGCTTCACCAAGGATTCATGATGATGAACCCGAAATTGGAAATCTGTTCTCTTAATGGATTCGAACGTTTCCTCGGTTAAGAATTTATTCCGATCAATTTTCAACACAAAATTTACCCCATCAATGGTATCTCCAAAGGCATGCTGAGAGGAAATCAAATTGCCATTGAAATCGTAAGAAAGCTGGTAATTGTTGATGTCTAGTATTTTAACGTCGAAGGGATGATTCAAAAGATTTTTGTGAAAGCTTTTGTAATCTGCCCAAACCGAAAAAGCATCCAAACGGTCAACTTGTCCCGTTTTAATCCTTCCTACAATGTAATAGCTTACTGTGAAATCTAGCTTATCTAAAGCTTTTGATAACAAATCATAAGAAGAAAGAATCCGCTTTTGGTTAGTGATGTCATTGTAAGCGGCGTAATAACCTACTTCTTTGTAAATCTGGCTT
>JBDNHP010000078.1:0-11651 GCA_041688765.1 Flavobacteriales bacterium | reverse complement strand
TAGATTTGCTGCCCTATTAATTGTCAAGCATCCTACTTAATGATCTGGACGCAGGGGTATAATCAGGTTCAATTTTTAAGGTTTGTCGATAGTCTGCTTCGGCCTGAGCTTTATTTCCCATGCTTTCTTCACTCAAGCCGCGATTGTAAAATGCCTGGTAATATTGAGGATATCGCTCAATGGCTTTGGTAAACCATTGTGAAGCTTCAGCATAATTGCTTTCTCCATTTATTGAATAGTATTCCAAATGGATGTATCCTTTATTGAAATAGGCAGCGGCATTGTCAGGATCAATTTCTATAATCTTATCGTATAATAGCATTGCATCTTCATACCTTGAGCTATCTCTAAATCCAGTATCCTGAAGATAGATAGCCTTATCATAAAGTGCCTCAACGCTTTTTGGATTGAGTGTTATTGCTGTTGAATAGTACTCAATTGCAAGGTCATTTTTTGCCGCGGCATATAGAAATCCCAATGCTATATATGCTTCATAGTAATTTGGATTTACCTCAGTTGCTGTTTGGTAAGAAGATGCCGCCAGAGTAGTATCTCCTGTTTCGGCATAGAGTATACCTTTCATAAAATAAGCTCTCGGTATATATTCATCTTTTCGGAGTGCATTATTTATTTGTTCTAATGCCTCTGCATAGCGACGAAAGTAAAGGTGAATTTCGGCAGATTTTAAAGCGCATTCAGTAAACTCAGGAGAATATTTAGAACAAGTATCAAACTCAGCAAGAGCATTGTCAAACTGCTGACGTCCAAAATAAATATCACCTTTAGAACCATAATATTTGCCTTCCCTGGGATTAGCTCTTATTGCTCTGTCAAGGTCGCCTAAAGCAGCATCTGCATTCCCCGAATTGCTTAAGTAAATAGCACGTTCAAAGTAGTTTTCAGCATTTTCAGGATTTGCTAAAATGGCAGAATTTATAGCGTCAAGCAAAGAGTCACGAGGATTTTCTGATCTAGATTGCTCCGTATTATTTTTACATGAGCCAAAAGTAAGAGCCACTATTAAAAAGAGTCCTGAAATTTTATGCATGTTGTAAAAATAGTCAATTGAATGCTATTGAAATGTCAATAAAAAAAGAGTCTGTTTTGCAGACTCTTTCCAATATATTAATAAACAGGACATCAGGCACGAACACCGTTAAGTTTTGCCATAATTTTCTGCTGAAGTTCTTCCATTAATTCAGGATTATCAAGTAAAACCTGTTTAACAGCATCTCTTCCTTGTCCGAGTTTAGTATCTTCATAACTGAACCATGATCCGGCTTTTTTCACGATTTGATGCTCAACTCCGAGGTCAATAATTTCACCAGATAATGAAATACCTTCTCCATACATAATGTCAAATTCAGCTTTGCGGAAAGGGGGAGCAACTTTGTTTTTAACTACTTTAACCTTGGTGCGGTTACCTATAATTTCTTCTCCCTCCTTGATCTGACTTGCTCTGCGAATATCAATACGAATAGAAGCATAGAATTTCAGTGCATTACCGCCAGTAGTAGTTTCAGGATTACCGAACATCACGCCGATTTTTTCGCGAAGTTGATTGATGAAAATACAGCAACAACCAGTTTTTGATATCGTTCCTGTAAGTTTACGAAGTGCTTTAGACATCAAACGGGCCTGAAGACCAACCTGTGTATCGGCCATTTCACCTTCAATTTCTGCACGCGGTGTGAGCGCTGCAACGGAGTCTACCACAAGTAAATCAATCGCGCCGGAACGGATCAGATTGTCGGCAATTTCAAGTGCCTGCTCACCATTGTCAGGCTGAGAAATCAGAAGGTTTTGAGTATCAACCCCCAATTTTTCAGCGTAAAACTTGTCGAAGGCATGCTCTGCATCAATAAATGCGCAGATGCCGCCCTTTTTCTGAGCCTCTGCAATTGCATGAATGGCGAGTGTTGTTTTACCTGAAGATTCTGGCCCGTAGATTTCAACTACCCGACCTCTTGGATATCCACCAACGCCAAGTGCCACGTCCAATGATAATGAACCAGAAGGAATCACTTCCATTTGTTCTATCGGTGCATCACCTAATTTCATTACAGTCCCTTTGCCATAAGCCTTTTCAAGCTTATCCATGGTGAGTTGGAGTGCCTTTAATTTTTCCTTGTTGATCTCTGCTGCCATTGTCTTTCAAATATTTCGATAAAGGTATTAAGGCTAGAACGTAATGTATTTACGTTGATGCTTTTTTTGCCAACAAAATGAAAGTCTTTTGAACGCATTCCCCCGATGAATGTGATATTAGGCGTTTTAAACGGAAAATAGGCTTGGTCAATTAAATGGAAGGGTTGCGTTTACCGCAAACATTATTTGGTTGGGATTTAGCGCCATTATTTGGTTGGGATTAATGGCAATTGATTGGCCAGGGATTTATCGCCATTATTCGGCTGGGAAAACCGCCATTATTCGGATCCGAAGCATCGCAGCCCGGCGGCGGTATTTCACAAATTCATGATCTGTTGACCATGATTTTTGGTGACTACCTTTTCTATGATCCTCTCTATTTTACCCTTCTCGTCAATAATGAATGTGCTTCTGATAATCCCATCAAATTCTCTCCCCATAAATTTCTTCGGACCCCAAACACCATAACTTTCTATGATCTTTTTATCGGTATCAGCAATTAAATCAAATGGCAAATCATATTTATCGGCAAATTGCTTGTGTTTTTTGACGGTATCTGCACTTATACCAATAATGGAGTAGCCTGCACTTTGTAATTCTCCGTAGTCATCCCGTAAACTGCAGGCTTCAGCGGTGCAGCCGGGTGTCATATCCTTTGGATAAAAATATAAAACCACCTTTTTCCCCTTATAATCTTGCAATCGGATGTTTTTGCCATCCTGATTCAAACCCTCAAATAATGGAGCTTGATCCCCCTCACTTAGTTTCATGTTTTATTTATTAACGATTCTCAAAGATAACAGCCTAATAATCAAAAAGTTTCTAAAAAGTGTTGAAAAGAAAAAATGACCGATTCAGCGATTTATTTAATTGTTTTGTCGATCTTTACAAGTACTCCGCCCTATTTTGAATTTGTTTATTTGATGAAAACTATCTGTATTGCTAGGGTGGGAGTGTTTTATCCTGACTTTTGACCTAATGAAGAACCTATGACTCTAAAGTTAAATACTTTAGTGGTGGCGATAGCTGCTACTATTTTTCTTGCAAATTCAGCATCAGCACAATGCTTTGCAGAGCTTGATTGCCTTGAACAATTGGTATTCGAATGTGGCTCAAATACCGATCCTCTTGTTACTGGCTATCCTGAAGTCTCAGGAGAATGCCCTGACGCTGTTCTGAGCTTCAGCGATGCAAGCGAAGGTGACGAATGTTTGAGCACCATTACCAGAACTTGGTATCTCATGCTTGGAGAAGAAATACTGGATTCTTGCAATCAAATAATCATTCTGGAAGATACCACTCCTCCGGGATTTGGTGAGTTACCAGAATTTCTTGCCGTTCCTTGCGGCGAAGATCTTCCTGAACCTCCCGCTTGTCCCGCAGTTGACAATTGCAGCGGAGTAGCATTGTGCGAAGGATTTTCTGCTCAAACTGGTCTAGCAATGGATTCTTGCACTTTGAGCATTTCTAATGGTATTGGTCCAGATTGGAGCATTTGGCTGCCGAATATTCCTGCACCTTCTCCTTGGTTTATATGGGAAAATGAAGGTGCAATGGTTACATATTTCGATGGTTCGGCATATATCAGTGGTGTTGTTAGAAACGATACCGATCCAAACCTCGCTTTTGAAGTTTCTATTTGGCTTAATAATTCCAGAAGTTGGGATGAATGGTCTGCGCTTGGCAGAAATTATAAAGACGATCTAAATCTTGCCGGAAATAATTATCAAGATTGGATGTATTATGAAATGGTAGGCGGATTCTCTAGACTTACCGGTATAGATGGCTTAGAAGGTAGTTTATTACTTCTATCTCACCTTCCTGCGAATTACTATTTCGGTTTCCAATGCGGGATTGCTGCCAATAATCACAATGCTAACAACGGTATTTCTGGTTGGTTCAATTTCAGCGGTAATTATAATGGCTACAAAGTGGAAGGTGATGGCGATTTAAGTGCTGATAAAGCATGCACTGCTGTAGAAGCTAATGAATGCGCCAGTAATGCCGGATATACCTATTTCTGGAGAGCCGTTGATGGATGCGGAAATGAATCATTCGCATTCCAATCAGTGGCTAGTATAGATGTTACTGCTCCTATATTCATTGAATTCCCCGAAGATGTAACTGTAAATTGCAGCGATTTACCTTTTGAAGTTGAAGTGCCGGTTGCAACTGACAACTGTCCAGGTGGTGTAATCTTAGACGGACCATTTGATGCAATAACGGATGCAGAATGTCCTGTTGCATATAATATTCAACGCACCTGGATCGCAACTGATGCTTGCGGAAATGCAACTACTCGCTCGCAGTTTATTTCTGTGATTGATGATAGCTTGCCTTACTTCGCTGAAACTCCTGAAATTATTGAACTTGAATGTGCTCCCGGAGACGAAGCCCTTGTAGAAGCTTTTGATGATTGCTCGGAAGTAACGCTCAGCTTCATTGATATTCCTACTGAAGGTTGCGAAGGTTCTGCTATCAGAAATTACACGGCTGAAGATGCCTGCGGTAATACAGCTACTTTGAGTGTTCAAATTGTAGTAACCGATAATATCGCTCCTCAATTTACTTTGTTCCCTGAAGATATTCAAGTGTCTTGTGGAAATATACCTCCCGCTGAATCTGCGATTATTCAATATTCTGATAATTGCACGAATTTGAATTTATCAGTGGAAGAAAATTTAATCGACGGTGACTGCGATTATAATTATACCCTTGAAAGAACCTATACAATTTCAGATGCTTGCGGAAATTCAAGTAGTCAAATCTGGACTATTCAGGTAGTTGATGAAATGGCGCCTATTATATATGGTATGCCAGACGACGCGCTTTTGAGCTGTGGTGATCAGGTTCCGGATGCTATTGTTTCGGCATACGACAATTGTGATCCTTTCCCAAATGTTGCTCTTACAGCAATTACCATCCAGTTAGAATGCGGCTATCAGTTGATTCGTACCTGGACAGCATCGGATGTTTGTGGTAACGAAACATCTCAGATGCAAACAGTAACAGTTTCAGATATTGACGGGCCGGTTTTTGATCCTATCGATACTCAGATTTCACTTTCTTGCACTGATCCAATTCCTGAACCAGAAGCAAGTGCAACGGATGAATGCACTGAGTTTACTATTGAAGTTTCTGAATTTAGCATTGCAGGAAATTGTCCCGAATCTTACACAATTTTCAGAACTTATACAGCAACCGATGGTTGTGGTAATTCAACCGTATTTGAACAAGAAATCAGCATTTCTGATAACGAAGCTCCGATTTTCGAAAATGTGCTTGAGGAAATCACTGTTAATTGTGACGATTTCGAAGAAATTCCAGTGCCGATTGTTTCAGATAATTGTAGCGAAGTAAATATTTCTCACTCTGATGTTCCAGGTAATGAAGCCTGCGTGAGTGGACTAAGCCGCACATGGATTGCAACCGATGCATGCGGAAATCAAAGCACTTTTATTCAGCAAATCTTTATCGTTGATACTACTGCTCCAGTTTTCACTGAATTCCCTGAAGATGCAACTTTCTCTTGTGAGGATATCTTGAACATTGGCGATGAAGTAATTTCATACAATGACAATTGCAGTAATGTAGAACTAAGTATCGAAGAAAGTACTTTGCCCGGAGAATGTGAGGATACTTACACTCTAACTCGAACCTACACCATAACTGATGCATGCGGGAACAGTAATTCTGCTGACTGGATAATCAGTGTGGTTGATAATACTCCGCCTTCCCTTTTTGGGGTGCCTGATGATGTTACTTTAAGTTGCACCGAAGAAGCTACGGATGCTGTGGTATTGGCCTTCGATAATTGTGACGATTTTGTAGACATATCACTTTCAGCGGTTACTGTGTCTTTGGATTGTGGATATCTGTTTACCCGCACTTGGACGGCAACGGATGATTGTGGTAACGAAACTTCTCAAGCCCAAATAATTACTTTTTCAGATATGGAGGGGCCGGTTTTTGATCCTATCGATACTCAGATTTCACTTTCTTGTACCGATGCTATTCCTGAACCAGAAGCAAGTGCAACGGATGAATGCACTGAGTTTACTATTGAAATTTCTGAATTTAGCAGTCCCGGAGATTGTCCTGCATCTTATACTATTTTCAGAACCTACACAGCAACCGATGGTTGTGGTAATTCAACCGTAATTGAACAAGTGATCAGCATTTCGGATAACGAAGCTCCAATATTTGAAGATGTACTTGAAGAAATTACTGTGAACTGTGACGATTTCGAAGAAATTCCAGTTCCGATTGTTTCAGATAATTGTAGCGAAGTAAATATTTCTTACAATGATGTTCCAGGCGAAGAAGCATGCGTTAGCGGCTTAAACCGCACTTGGGTTGCAACAGATGCATGCGGAAATCAAAGCACTTTTAATCAGCAAATCTTTATTGTTGATACTACTGCTCCAGTTTTTACCGAGTTCCCAGAAGATGCTACAGTTTCTTGTAATGGTATCCTGCCAGTTGGCGATGAACTTATTTCATACAATGATAATTGCAGTAATGTAGAACTGAGTATTGAAGAAAGTTTTTTCCCTGGAGAATGCGAGGATGCTTACACCATCATTCGTTCTTACACCATAACTGACGTATGCGGCAACAGTACTTCTGCCGAATGGATAATCAGTGTGGTAGATATTACCCCTCCTTCCCTTTTTGGGGTGCCTGATGATATAACTTTAAGTTGCACTGAAGAGGCTTCTGATGCTGTGGTGTTGGCCTTTGATGCTTGTGATGATTTTGTAGATATATCACTTTCTGCTGTTACTGAGCCATTGGATTGCGGATATCTGTTTACTCGCACTTGGACGGCCGTTGACAATTGCGGAAATACAACGGTGGCCACTCAAGTTGTTACATTCATTGATGATACAGATCCTTATTTGTCTTATTTGCCTGAGAATATTTTCCTCAATTGTGGTGATCCTGTTCCCCCGGTTGCAGATGTAGTTGCTCTAGACGAATGTGATCCGGAACCTGTGCTCGTAGTTACTGAAATAATGGAAGGCAGTCCTGATGATTGTCCTTATTATATCGTTCGTATTTTCAGAGCATTTGATTGTAATGGAAATCAAGTAATTTATGCTCAATATATCTATTTTCATCAAGAACCTGGTGTTGTCGGTATGCCTGAAGCTGATCGTCAAGAAATGCAAATGTTTGGCTTAATTGGTGATCCAGGATCAAATGATTATCAGGTTGGAATTACATCTGGCGATGGCGGCAGATACCAACTCGATCTTCTTGATCTAAATGGTAGAGTTGTAGTATTATTGAGTGAAGGTGATTTTGATGAAGCCGAATTATATACGCTTCCTGTTAATATTGAGGGTATAACCTCAGGTATTTATTTACTACGTCTCCGCTCTGCAGCCGGAGAGGATATAATCCGAATTCCTGTGCTGCGTTGAGTATACCAAAACCCTGGTAAAAGAAAGACTGTCGATTTAGACGGTCTTTTTTTTTAAACCTTATCTTAGCCATCCCTATTATGTCATCTCGCTGCGCAGATATTATATTACCCCTTGCCATTCCGGGCACATTTACTTACTTAATTCCTGAGCAAACGGAATTTCCTGTTATGCCAGGTGTTAGAGTTGTGGTGCCGGTTGGAAGAAAATTACATACAGGCATTGTACGTAAGGTATATGATGATGTACCTGATGGCATCCAACTGAAACCTATCGAAACTGTTCTCGATGATTTTCCTATCATCAATCAACATCAGTTTAAGCTCTGGGAATGGATGTCAGAATACTATCTCTGTACCATAGGGGAGGTGATGAGCAGCGCATTGCCGGGCAGTTTGAAACTTTCGAGTGAATCCAATCTTGTATTGGAAGAAAACTATAAAGGCGATGGTTCGGAACTGGAAGGTAGAGAGCTACAAATCTACGAGGCAATTAAGGAAAATGGCAGTTTGAGCTTCACCGAAATCTCAAGAATGCTTGGTATTCGAAGTATACAACCGATCATAAAATCGCTCGTAGAAAAAGCAATAGTCATTCCCGAGGAAGAGCTCAAATACCGCTACAAACCAAGGTATCAGGATATTGTTAAAGCAGGTGAAATTATCAGGGATGAATCTGCTATGGAAGCGATTTTCAAAAAACTTGAGAAAAAGTCGCCAAAGCAATTAAAAGTGCTTATTACTTTTATTTCGCTCGCCACTTTAGGAGAAGATCAGTATGCTCCAGTTCCCAGATTAATACTCCAAAAACAAGCCGGCGTTGACTCAGCAGTGGTGAAAGCTTTGGCTGATAAAGAAATTCTGATTATTGAGAAAATTGAAGTCGACCGACTAACCTATGAAGGTCAATTTGAAGAAATTCCAAATAGTTTGAGTGAAGCTCAGCAAGATGCGCTCAAAAAGATAAGGGACTCATGGTTGAGCAAGGATGTAAATCTGCTCTATGGCATTACCGGTTCCGGTAAAACGGAAGTGTATATTCACCTTATTGAAGAATACCTCCAAAAAGGAAAACAAGTATTGTATTTATTACCTGACATTGCACTTACTTCTCAGATCATTCGTCGCTTGCAGAAACATTTCGGAGCAGTAGTTGGCGTATATCATTCGCGGTTCAACTTAAACGAAAGAGCCGAAATATGGAAGAGAATCAGAAGTGAAGGCGATGATCAATACAAAGTAATTTTGGGTGCCCGTTCTGCTCTTTTTCTGCCCTATTCTGCTCTTGGATTGATTATAGTTGACGAAGAGCACGAAAACACTTTTAAGCAGCATGATCCGGCTCCGAGATACCATGCCCGTGATACGGCTGTAATGATGGCATCGCTCTATAAAGCGAAAGTTCTATTGGGTTCTGCAACTCCTTCGGTGGAAACATTCTGGAATGCCAAGCGCGGACAATATGGATTTATTGAATTATTGAATCGATTTGGTGAAGCCAAACTTCCCGAGATATTATGCGCTGATTTACGACTGGAGCGCAAAGACAAATCAATGGTTGGACTTTTCTCCTCTTTCCTCATTAAAAAAATGAAGGAAACGTTGGAGGCAGGTGATCAGATCATTTTATTTCAGAATCGAAGAGGCTATTCTCCGCTTTGGCAGTGCAATGCTTGTGGCTGGACTCCTGAATGTCCGCGTTGTGATGTTAGTTTAACTTATCATAAACATTTACATCGTTTGCGTTGCCATTATTGCGGTTATGAATCTACACCGGTTGCTCAATGTCCCACTTGTATGAGTCAGGATATTAGAATGCTTGGATTTGGCACCGAAAAAATTGAAGAGGAGTTGGGTTTGCTATTTCCTGATTTTCCCGCGGCTCGAATGGACCTCGATACAACACGATCGCGCAATGCCTATCATCAATTAATTTCTGATTTCGAAAGTGGCAATTCTCGTATTCTGGTGGGTACACAAATGGTAACCAAGGGACTTGATTTTGACAATGTGGGATTAGTGGGAGTGTTGAATGCAGATATGATTTTGCGTTTTCCTGATTTCCGTTCCCATGAGCGAGCTTATCAGTTAATGTCGCAAGTAGCTGGGAGAGCAGGCAGAAAGGATCGACCGGGTAAAGTGGTAATTCAATCCTACAAACCCGATCATTGGGTGATTCAAAAAGTAGTGCAACACGATTATGTTGGAATGTACGAAGCAGAAATCGAAGCACGTAAATTATTCTTGTATCCTCCATTTTACCGACTAATCGAATTTACGGTAAAACATCGTGATTCAGAGAAAGCTGATAAGGCAGGATTGCTATTAGCTCAAGGTCTAAAACTGCATTTTGGTGATAGAATATTGGGTCCGCAGCGCCCTCATGTTTCCAGAATAAATAATATTTATTTAACGAAAGTGATGTTGCGATTTGAACGAAATGCGTCTCCAGCCAAAGTAAAAATCAAGGTGGCAGAAGTAATAAAAAGTGTAATGGAAGAATCCGAAGTAAGTGGAATTCGAATCAATACCGATGTTGATCCCTCATAAAATAGTTATAATTCAATCATAAATATATATATTGTCATGGATGAAATTCTCCAACTAAAGATTACGCTCAAGGATACAAAACCTCCAATTTGGAGAAGAGTGCTTGTGGATAGAAATTCAACATTTGCGCAACTTCACTACATCATACAAATTGCTATGGGATGGAATAACAGTCATCTCTACGAGTTTAGTATTGAACGTAAGCGCATTGGAATACCTAATGAAGAACTGGATGATTTTGATTTAGGTGGGGGCAAACTATTAGATGCAGGCACAGAGAAAATCGAAAATATTATTAACTCAAAAAAGATAAAATTTGGCTATGAATATGATTTCGGAGACGGTTGGAGTCATTTGATTGAAGTAGAGAAATTTTTACCTAAAGACGATAAAATAAGCTATCCGATTTGCTTAGATGGTAAGCTTAATTGTCCTCCGGAAGATTGCGGCGGAGTGCATGGTTTTTACGACCTGCTCGAAATTTTAGGGGATGAGGAAAACCCAGATAGGGAAGATGCTTTGGAATGGATTGGCGGCAACTATAATCCCGATCAATTTGATATGAAAATGGTTAATGCTGATTTGAAAAGTCTCGACCAGTTCATGAAAGATGACCAAGAGGAGGAGGAGGAGTTGTGAGAATAGCGTGGCTTGTTTAAACTTTTTTTAGGGCGAGACAATATCTTAAAATGTTGCTTTGATTGAACTATAGAACTCAATCATCTCCGCCCAAAAATGGCACTGCCTATCCTTACCATATTACTACCACATTCAATCGCAATTTTGTAGTCGCCGCTCATGCCCATACTCAAGGTTTGGAATTCAGAGGATCTTGCAAAGTATTTCGATTTTACTTGATCGAAAATTTGACGCAAATAGGAAAATTCATGGTGTAATTGACTTTCATTATCAGTAAAACTGCCCATTCCCATCAATCCGTTAATAATTATTCCTTTCTGATTTTTGACTGCTAGGTTAGACAAAAGATCATGTAATTCATTCTCATCAAAGCCAAATTTGCTCTCTTCCTCTGCTATGTAAATTTGTAATAATACAGGTATTTTCCTATTGTTCTGAACACCCCTTTTGTTGATCTCTTCAAAGAGTTTTTCTGAATCTACACCATGAATTAATTGTACAAATGGAGCAATATATTTAACTTTATTACTTTGTAAATGACCAATCATGTGCCACTCAATATCTTTTGGCAAATGCTCATATTTATCACGTAATTCTTGGATGTAATTTTCGCCAAAAACACGCTGTCCGGCATCGTATGCCTGCATTATGTCTTCTTCAGGTTTTGTTTTAGAAACAGCTACAAGAACAACATCCTTTGGTAGCACTTGAAGCATTTGTGATATGTTGTTTTGTATGGCAGACATTTCTGAATATTCAAATTGAAATGGAATTGGATTGTATTATCTATCCAATTCATAAATAGTAAGTCCCGATCTTAGTTTGGGCTCAACCCAGGTGGATTTAGGAGGCATCATTTCATTGCGATCTGAAACAGCCATCAGTT
>JBDNHP010000077.1:0-6863 GCA_041688765.1 Flavobacteriales bacterium | reverse complement strand
TTCTATCTTTTCTTTGTTTAAACTGATGGATTTTTCTTTCAATGAGCGTCTTGCCTCTCCATTGGAAGCCATAAATCCGGATTTTCCGGCTAAGGCATCAATGATTGAAAGACCTTGTTCAACGTCACTCATAGCCATCATAGCTTGAGGGACACCTTCAAAGACGGCTAAAAAATCAGACTCATTCAATCGAAACAAATCGTCTTTAGTAGATTGTCCAAAAAGTATATTGGAAGCTGAAATAGCGGCTTCTAATTCTTCTTTCCCATGAACACGAATGCAAAGTTCTTCGGCAAGTCTTTTTTGTAATAACCTAAGGTGTGGACTTTGCGCGTGTTCAGCTTCGATTTGTTCAATTTCGGATTTTTCAAGCAATGAAAAAATGCGAATGAAATTGGCCGTATCCACATCGGAGCTATTAATCCAATACTGATAGAATTTATAGGGTGAAGTTTTTTCAGGATCGAGCCAAACATTGCCCCCTTCTGATTTTCCAAATTTAGTTCCATCAGCCTTTTTAACGAGGGGTGCAGTTAACGCAAAGGCTTGGCCTTGGGTCATTCTACGTATTAATTCCGTTCCAGTAGTAATGTTTCCCCATTGATCTGAACCACCCATTTGTAGTTTTACTCCTTTGTTTTGGTACAACCATACAAAGTCATATCCCTGAACCAATTGGTAGCTGAATTCTGTGAATGACATACCCGATTCCAAACGACTTTGAACGGAATCTTTGGCCATCATATAATTGACAGAAATGTGTTTACCAACATCTCTAATAAAATCAAGAAATCCTATTCCTTTGAACCAATCGTAGTTGTTGACGATTTCAGCCGGATTATCACCGCTAAAATCCAGGAAGCGCATCAATTGATTTTTCTGGCAATTGAGATTGTGATTAATGTCTTCAACCTCAAGTAATTTACGTTCAGCCGTTTTTCCGGAAGGGTCGCCAACCATGCCGGTTGCACCACCAACAAGCGCAATAGGTTGATGTCCTGCCCTTTGCAAGTGAACAAGAAGCATAATCGGTACAAGATTTCCGATGTGGAGTGAATCGGCTGTAGGATCGAATCCCACATACCCTTTCACTTTTTCTTTGGCAAAAAGCTCTTCCGCTCCGGGTGTTACATCGTGTAACAATCCCCTCCAGCGCAATTCTTCAATTAAATTTATAGACATAGGGCAAAAATAAACTCTTTTGCTTTGCTGTTGAGCGAAATGTAATAAATAGGAATAGATGCGCTCTTAAACCCAGGAATAACCTTTTACCAAATAGCTCAAAGAATGAGCTTCTTTGCTGTTTTCTGCGGGTTTATGATTGTACTTCCAGGAAGCAGTTTCGGGCAAGCTCATCAAAATAGACTCTGTTCTTCCATTGGTTTCCAAACCAAAGCGTGTTCCTTTATCCAATACCAGATTAAATTCCACATATCGGCCTCTGCGCAGTTGCTGCCACTCCAATTCTTCCTTTCCAAAAGAAGTGTTCTTCCTTCGGTTCATGATTTCAGAATAAATCAATGGGAATGCTGTTCCTAAATCGAGACAAAACTGAAGCAATTCCTCTTTGCTGGCCCTATCAGTTTTGAGATGATCAAAGAAAATGCCGCCAATACCACGTGTTTCATTTCTGTGAGGCAAATAGAAATAATTATCAGCCCAGATGCTGAATTCCTTGTACCAGTCTTTGTTGTATTTATCGCAGATTGACTTTAATGCGGAATGAAAATAACTGGCATCTTCTTCCGTAACATAAACAGGACTCAAATCTATTCCTCCTCCAAACCAAAACTCACCATTGCCTAATTCGAAATAACGAACATTCATGTGGATAATAGGAACGAATGGATTTACGGCGTGGAGCACAACGCTAACCCCAGTTGCGAAAAACGATTTTTCTTCAGATAGTGTATGTATGGCACTCCCTTGGGGAAGTTCGCCAAATACTTCTGAGAAGTTAACGCCTCCTTTACTGAGATGCTTTTTGTTTTCGATAACACGACTTCTACCTCCTCCTCCTCCCGGACGATTCCATTCATCTGTGATGAATAAATCCTCTTCATTTTTTTCATTCAGAACCTTGCAAATATGGTCCTGTAAATCTTTGAATTTCTTGGAAATTAATGGAGCCTCATTCACTATAATCGACGTTTTCAAGAACGAAATCACGATATCGCAGCACGAAAGCACTTTCATTTTCATAGCCACTTTCAATTCCTGTTTTCTTCAGATTGAAATTAATTCCAAGAGGATCATAATTAATCTCATCAAAATGAACGGCGAATGAAGGTCCGAAATCTCTCAATCCTGAACAATAATACATCATAATATCATAGCCAATAATGGCGTATTGATCTGGATCAGTTCCAAACTTTTCTCTATATAAATAATACCAATCCAACACTTTTGGGTCATTTAGGTCGGCGAAACTTGGCGCGGGAATATGCACATTGAAACGATTGCGCTGCTCAGAGTCGAGGAATTTGAATTCTTCCCAACTTGCCATGCCATAGAGGTTTATTTTGTATTTATCCGTATTCTGCATGGAAAGCTTGGTGATTAAATCGGCCAACAAGACCTCATTTGCGCTGGCTGCAATAATGATATTTTCTTTTATTGCACTCAATTTGGTAGAAATTGAACCTACGGATTTTCCAATTGCCTTATGTTCAGAAAAGGCAATGGCAGGTTCCTGATTAAGCAAATCGGTATAAAGCTGAACATTGCGAATATCATCTGTAAATCCGCTATTTAATAAAATGATGTTGGCATTGGAGTGTTTCTTTCTGATATGCTTAGCCATAGCAGCTATTTCAGAGCTTTCAGAACAGATAACCTTGCTAACGTTAGGATGAGCAAGCAAAATTTTATTTGATTGTGGCACCGGGCACACCAAATGTGTTTTTGCAGGATTGAGAGTTTTACTTAAATCTTCAAAAGAACTGCGTTGCAGCGGGCCAATGATCAAGGAGGCATTTTCGAGTTGTCCACCTTTTGTTAAACTAATTGCCGTAGAAGCTGCATTTACATCACTCACAATCAGATCGGCATTAAACCCTGTTTTTTCTAGACTATCGGCAGCCAGCACAGCTCCCCTATACATGGAGAGTGCAATGCCACGGAGCTTATTTTCTTTGGTAGGTATTTTAGTCGAATCACGAGAAGCCAGATTAAAAGGAAGCATCAGTCCAACGATATATTTATCACTTTTAGGGGCTTCAATCATTACAACCGTAGGGTATTCAATTGGTTTTGTGCGTGCAATAAAAGTTTTATCAACAAGAGGGATACGCACTACTTGACCAGCCTTTAAACCTTCAGGGAAATTGTTATTTACTTTTTTAAAATCTTCTTCTTTTACCCCATATTGTTTTGCGATGCCATAAACGGTTTCTCCGGCTGAAACAGTATGCTTAATTAGGGAGTCTTCCATTGCAGGACTGAGGTGGCTGAGATCATCAACTTCATCCTTATTCACCGGGATTTTTAACTCCATTCCTTTGCTTAATCCTGAATTGGCTGCGGGGTTAAGTTCAAGAATGGTATTTACATCAACGAGGTATTCTTTGGAGATACCAAATAGGGTTTCGCCCTTCATTACTTTATGAATTAAATGGGCTCCATCCATACGTATTGGATTTGTCCATTTATCTTCTTTAAGGTTTTCAGGTACAGGAATATACAGGGATTGACCGAGTTTTAATCCGGTACTTGCTTCCGGATTTTTTTTCAGAATTGTTTCCTGGCTTACATTATAAAGTTTAGATAGCCCGTAAATAGTATTTCCGGTTTCAACGGTATGAACATAAAATTTTTGTCCATCGATCACTTGAATCGTTGCATCCTTTTGCGCTTGAAGTCCAATGGACACAAGCATAAAAAGCAAAACGGTTAGTATTGAATTTTTCATCATTCCCATTCTATGGTTGCAGGAGGTTTAGAGCTTATATCGTATACAACTCTGTTGATTCCTTTTACTTTATTGATGATTTCATTCGAAATCCGTGCCAAAAATGGATAGGGGAGATGGCACCAATCCGCTGTCATACCATCAGTAGAACTTACAGCCCTTAGTGCAACTGCCTTTTCGTATGTTCTTTCATCGCCCATTACACCAACGGACTGCACCGGCAATAAAATGGCTCCCGCTTGCCAAACTTCGTGGTACAAACCTTCGTCTTTCAGTCCTTTAATCCAGATATGATCTACTTCTTGAAGAATTCTTACTTTTTCAGGAGTGATATCACCAAGGATTCGAATGCCCAATCCAGGGCCAGGGAAAGGATGCCGACCCAGAATTGCATCCGATATTTGGAGGGCTTTTCCTACTCTTCGAACTTCATCTTTGAAAAGCAATCGAAGAGGTTCCACTATTTTCAACTTCATGTAGTCAGGTAATCCGCCTACATTATGATGAGATTTTATGGTTGCCGAGGGCCCGCCCGTTGCTGACACTGATTCAATCACGTCAGGATAAATAGTGCCTTGGCCAAGCCATTTAACATCTTCAATCAGATGGGCTTCTTTGTCAAAAGTTTCAATAAAAACTCTACCGATTGCTTTGCGCTTTTGTTCAGGATCCGTAAGTCCTGCTAATGCTTCATAAAAATGAGCCGAAGCATCAACCCCTTTCACGTTAAGGCCCAAGTCTTGATAGCTTTCCAGCACATCATGAAACTCATTTTTGCGCAAAAGCCCGTTATCCACAAAAATACAATACAAGTTAGAGCCGATTGCCTTGTGGAGGAGCGTGGCTGCAACGGAGGAGTCAACTCCACCGCTTAAGCCCATCACTACTTTGTCATTCCCCAATTGTTTTTTGAGTCCTTCAATAGTTGTTTCGGCGAAGGAATCCGGGGTCCAGTTTTGGCTGCATCCGCAGATATGAACCACAAAGTTCTCCAGTAAAGTGCTGCCATCTGTGCTATGATAAACTTCCGGGTGAAATTGAATGCCCCAGGTATTTTCATTTTTAATTTGAAATCCTGCCACCTTCACTTCAGTGGTGCTGCAAATGATTTCAAAATTATCGGGAATGCTTTTAATGGTATCACCATGTGACATCCAAACTTGCGAATCATCCTGAATTTGATGCAGCAGAGAATTTTCCTGTTGAACAAACTTGAGGTTTGCTCGTCCATATTCTCGAGTTTCAGAAGCCTCAACGCTCCCTCCATTTTGCTGGGCCAATAGTTGGGCACCATAACAAACGCCTAACAAAGGGAATTGGCCTCTGTAAATGCTTAAATCCGGCATAGGGCTTTTGGGGTCTCTAACACTATGCGGACTTCCTGAAAGAATTACGCCTTTAAGCCCTGGTAAGGATTTAGGCGCTTTATTCCAAGGGTAAATTTCACAATAAACATTGAGCTCTCTCACCCTTCGGGCAATTAGTTGGGTGTATTGCGAACCAAAGTCAAGTATGAGAATACTTTCATTCATGCCCCAAAAGTAACTAATTGACTTTGGATGAATTGGATTTCTTTTAGCTGTTATCCAATCTTTTTCATCGTAGTTTTGAACCAAATTTCCGTTATGATTTTATCTGAAGTACGCAAAATGCATATAATTCTGGCTAGTAAATCGCCTCGAAGGCAGCAATTGTTAGCTGGATTGGATATTGATTTTGAGATTAGAATCAAGGATGTGCCTGAAGTTTATCCCCCTGCATTACAGAGGGAAGAGATTCCACGGTATTTGAGTCGATTAAAGGCGGATGCGTTTAGGTTGGAAATGTCAGATAATGAATTAGTTATAACTTCTGATACGATTGTTTATCTGGATGGTAAAGTGATTGAAAAGCCTGCTGATGAAGAAGAAGCCAAAGCCATGTTGAGAGTAATTAGCGGACAATGCCATACGGTAATTACTGCCGTTACATTAATGACAAAAAACCATTCGATTACTTTTCACGATGAAACAAAAGTTTGGTTTAAGCAACTTAAAGAAGATGAAATTGAATATTATATTTCTCGCTACAAACCCCTTGATAAGGCCGGCGCATATGGCGTGCAGGAGTTTATAGGCTATATTGGTGTGCAGCGTATGGAAGGCTCTTATTTTAATGTTATGGGCTTGCCACTGCATCGACTTTATGAAGAGCTTGAGAAATTTCCCTGTTGATGGGGTTGGAGGCGTAGATTTATGGGGTTGCGTAGTGGAGGATTTCGTAGCACAAAATAGAGAAGCCATCACAAATTGCTATTTGAAAAGTAGCTCTTCGTTAAAGCAGGTCTTTTAAATGTAAATGTATTTGACTGAGCGTCGTTAATTTGATCGTCGTTAATTGGTTCTTTTTTTTGGCTTTTGCTGAGTGTGGTATGAAGGGCTCTTGCTGCGAGGACATCAAGAGTCAGCTATTAGAAATTGGCTTCTATTTTTGCAATTTGCGCTACTTGAACACCCATCAATGTAGTAAACTTTTCCTGACCTGACCGAAAAGTAAATTTGTTCTGAATTGCATAGTGGTGCTCTTATAATAGACAAGGTTGGCACAAAAATAGTGGCGCATTTAAAATGTGCCAGAATAGAAAACTATGCGGCGTTAATTGTAAGTTACAACGCGCGATGTGTTGAGCCCATGAAAGTGGTTTCTTCATGGCCGCAATCAAAGAAATTAATTTGTGATGGTTATAAGTGTTTTAGCGGAGGGATGCGTATCGGCAACATCGGTTAATCGCATTTTGACCTCAGGCACAAGCATTTTCAAACCGTGACAATTCGTCACGGTTTCATTTCCTTCTGCTTTAAGGCGTTGTTTCAACTTTCGCCAATTTGCATTAGGGTCAATACTTTCAGTGAGTACAGCAATCACATCCACAATGGAGATATACCATTTCTCCTGCTCCGCATCCCAAAGGCTG
>JBDNHP010000076.1:0-3752 GCA_041688765.1 Flavobacteriales bacterium | reverse complement strand
TGTTCTAAATCACCACGACGATAGACTTTCCCTCTTTTCAGGTGCTTTTTAAAATCGCTTAGCTTGGATATGTCTTTTTCCTTTCTTCGCAAAAGATAACATTCTTGGATACATTTTGCAAGATAATTAAAGTATAATTCATGCAAAATATAGGATATTGCACTGAAATTTAAAGATGGTTTAGAATTGTGATTGAGAATACTTTTAAACCTGATTAAAATTGCTCACTAAGCATAACAATACCATGGCAAATTTTTTTTAACCACTATTTATCGATTAAAGCGCCTTTTAAATCGATCAACGACAGGAAATAATAGGCGAGTCTGGAAAGTTCAATTCTGATAAGATAAGAGAATGTATTTTGAGAAGTCAAAAATCCTCAAAGTCATTGATACTCAAAGCCAGTCCTGAGGATATAAAAATGGCTTATAGAATAGCTGCACAAGAGTGGCATCCAGATAAAATTCTGAAATCAGATCCAATCTCAGTTGGGAAAGAACTTTGGACATTGCATCAAGATAAGAATCACTCCGCAATAGATGAGCGCTCGAAACTGGAAATTCAACAAATTATAAAATGGACCGTCAGATTCATCAAGAAATTCATGAAGCATCATTAGCAAGAAGAGTAAAAGTAAAGATCTCAAAGAGCAAGGAATCTTGATTCGTTCATCACAGATGTAATGCGCAACTATTTTAAGATTGACTTCTCTTTAACAAGGGCCTTAGCCTTAGGTAAAAGTGGATACTAATTAAAAAAACTCAACACTTCTACTTCAACAATTCCTCAATCATTTTCTGATGCTTTTGTTTCAAAATATCAAAGCGCTGTCGGCCTTCGGGACTGAAGTATTTGTGATTAAGAAAAAAATTCAAATTAAACTCCCACCATTCCCGATCACTGATTTTTTGGTCCGAACTTGATTGAATTTCGGTTCTGAACAAATCCACACGCTCCCAAAAATCTTCTCTTCCCAAATAACTCAAATCTGCATCCCGAAGATATTTTGCCAATGGATCCAACAGTTCGCTGTCCATTTGAGTGCTGCGAATCAATAAAACTATGCGGTCCACATCATCTTCACTCATGCCTTGTGACTCCAAGAAATCAGCAGCCATTCCCGCACCTCTTAATTCATGATCCTGGGAACCCCCAATGTAGCCAATGTCGTGAAACAAGGCCGAAATTTCAAGCAGGTGGCTGTCTTTCTTACTCAGACGGGCATCAAAGGCTAGACTCAATGCCGCTTTGCGGACTTGACTCGCATGGCGGAAATCGTGAAAAACTATACCCTGCTTTAATCCAGATGCAAGCGTTTCCTCAACGTAGCGTTCAGACTTTTCGATCAGATTTAACATATTAAGCCAAAGAAAATAAAAAAAACCATTGCGATTTCATATAGACGATATAATTACGAATCTGATAATAAACAGTTGGATTAATGATTGAACTCATAAATTCTAAGCTGCACTATTTTGACCTTTGAGCTATACAAAGTTTGAGAATGAAAAAGGTTAATGAAATCATGAGTCGGTCGGTTCATGTGTTACATACAAAAGATACGCTTGATCATGCTGAATGGATGTTTAAACAGCATCATGTTCGCCATCTGCCAGTAATGAAAGCTGAAAAATTAGTTGGAATGTTGAGTTTGACTGATTTGCAGCGGCTCAGTTTTGCTGATAATTTTTCGGAACTTAATGAAGGGGAAGCAACGGTTGACGTTGCAGTTTACAATATGATAGGCTTAGCTCAGGTTATGACCCGAAACGTGGAAACTGTAAGCCCCGAAACATCAATTAAGGAAGTAGCGAAAATTCTTGCAAATCGCGAGTACCATGCTCTGCCAGTGACTCAAAATGATAAATTGGTTGGCATTATTACTACTACTGATCTTATTAAATATTTGGCTGAAATCTCAACTGACTGAAAATAACAGGCGGTGATGTGGACCGTCTGCTTAATGTGGTTTAGGAAAGCGGGGGTGCGAAGGTGCTCCCGCTGACTTTTTACGACTTTCTTTTATCTTCTGGAAATAGCATCCATAATTCTCCTTTTTTCTTTGCGAAGAGCGATCAGAAATTCAGCGGAAACGGGATTTTTTTTGAGCTCCATCAGTGCTTCCGAGCTTTCTATTCTTTCGGTCGATTTTACCTGATCATGCCAAGTTGGGGTATCAGTATTCAATGCTATAAACTGATCTTCATATTCCGTTTCCAACGCTATCATGGCTTCTGCTGCCAGAATCGCGTTGTTAAGATGGAGTTTTGAAGCCATAAATGTGCGATAGCTAGCCAAAACGAGCTCCTTGAAACGATAGAGATCTTCAAGATTTGATGTATTCCGTAAAGTATTGATTTCGAGGTTTTCATGTTTCGATGGTTGCAAGTCAAAGGCTAATGACACCTCTGCCAATTGCATTAGCTTTTGGATGCGAGAATGATAAAGCAAACGCTGAACAGGCTCGGTAAGGAAATAGTTTCGAATGGTAAATAAGTGGTTTTCAATGGCTTCTAGCAATTCATCTTCTTGGAAATGGCTAGTTAAACCCAAATAGTTTGCTGCCTCGGATCTTGTCATTTGCTAATTCTTCGTTAAAATTTTACAAAGGTAATATCGCCTTTCTGATCTTGGTGCTGCGAAGCAAGAGCTTTGATTATATTTGTATCCCACAAAATTGAACCATGAAACACTTTGTATTCTTAGGATTGAGCTTTTTATCTTTCAGTAGCTGTGAAACCAACAATGCCAAAGGTCGAGACAAATCTGAAATTGACAGCAGTAAAGTTGTTGCCGTTGCCGATGTGAAAGAAAATGCATCTTTGAAGTGGAACGACATAGGTATGGTGCAAGGACAAATTACCGTGGAAGGTAGTTTTGCTGTGCCTGCAGCTAATGGGAAACGAATTTTTCTTTATGAAACAGAAGGGAAAGAAATCTATGCCATTGACAGTGTGAAAGTGAATAGTGGGACCTTCAAATTTGGCCCCTCAGAGCTGATGTGTGGTGTTTACAAAATTGGTTTTGATCCGCTTAACGTTGCAGAACTTATTCTCAATCCTAGTGAACCAGTTGTTAAAGTAGTCTTTAAAAACGCCGGTAGATTAGAAAATGCCATTACGTTTACTGATAGCAAAGAAAACAGCATTTGGCAAGAGTATTTTCGCTCTGAGCGTCTCTTTCAAAATGATCTAAGCAATCTAAAAAAGCAAAGGGCGCAGTCGCCTAATAAAGATCAATTTGAAGCCCAGATTTATGCCAAAGATGATGAGCGTGTAGCATCTCATTTCTTGATTGCCGAGAATAATAAAGGAACATTTGCAGCCAAAATTCTTCATCGTTTGCGCTCTCCCGAGAATAAAAATAAAAGCAAGTATTGGGATGATATCGATTTTACTGATTTGAGTTATATCCACAGTCCACTTCTAACTGATCGCATTCAGGATTTTATGCGAAATCATAGCGGCGGAACCGAAGATGGATTTTTGACTTGCGTTGATATTATTATGGCAAAGGCAAAGGCGGATGAAAAAATGTTTGAGTATGTTCTTTATACAGTACTCGAGGGATTTTACTCCTCTAATATGGACAACGTTTGCAACTATATTCTGAATGATTATTATTTCGGTGATGCTTGTGGCGAAATCGAACTTAGCGAGCTCAGCAAAGTAAAAGCTTCGAGGATCAAAAATTTGCAAATGGGGAACACTCCTCCTGATTTCACCATGACAAGTTCAAGCGGTCAAAAAATT
>JBDNHP010000592.1:0-3913 GCA_041688765.1 Flavobacteriales bacterium | reverse complement strand
CCTCTGTCATCTTTATTGGCGATGCCATGTTTGGTCCACATAAATTGCCCGCCCGGGCCAATTTTTGAAATAAATAGATCATTAGTTGGAATTGCTGTTTCAGGATCAAGCGTACTATTGAAATTCTCTAGGCCAAAAACGCCATTTCCTTTAAAATGGCCGGTAATGATTACATTTCCTGTGCCATCAATAGATGCACTATTGATGAGGTCACCGAATTGTCCTCCAATTTTTTGGGCCCAAATTACATCTCCATCACTATCTAATAGGCAAACGAAACCATCTTGTGTATTTGAATTTGCTATGAGTTGAATATTGCCGAATTGTGCTGTACCACTGAAGTATCCTGAAATAGCGATATTTCCATTAGGACCTACGCTTACATCGTAAATTCTATCAGCTCCAGCACCACCAAATTTCTTAGCCCAAATTACAGTTCCAACTTGGTTTGTTTTAATCAGAAAGCCATCACTATTTCCGGAACTAACATGGGTAACTGGACCGAAATTGACGGCGGTATTGAAATATCCAGCCATTAGAATATTATCTCCGTCTTTAGCAGAGCAGAGAATTTCGTCGTGATTATGACCGCCTAAACTCCTCATCCAATGCTGCTGTGCAGCAAGTTCATTCCAACACAAAAGGGAAATAATAATCACTAAGTGCAGGAGTTTAATTCTGGACATTAGTTTTCATTTGGGTGTTACAATATACAGTAATATATACAAATACCCTCATGATGCTAAAAACATTTTTATAAGTATCTGATAATCAAGTAACAATATTTTGCAATATTGAAAATGAATTTTTGATTAACGTCGTTTATGTGAACAATGAAACAGTATAAATTTCATTTCAGATTAATCCTTTTGATTTTAGTTCAAGGTATTTGTTAACCGAATTTAAAGAGAGGTCTTTTGGAGAGCTTAAAATAACTTGAATACCAAAACGTCTCAATTGCTGAACAATTGCTCGCTTTTCTTCAGCCAGTTTTTCAGCCAGAGTTTGAATGTATATATCTCGAATGGTTTTAGCTTCTGATCGTGAAAAATTAACTAATTCTGTATTTTCGAAAATTACGACTACCAACAAATGCAAACGGTTAATTTTGCGCAAATTTAGCAGTGCTCTTTCCATCGAATAACTGCTTTCAAAATTGGTAAAAAGCATGATCAAACTACGCCCTGGTATCATGTTTTTCACTGCTCGATAGAGGATGTTAAAATCAGCCTCCGACTCATGCTCTTTCTCAGCATAAAGTGATTGAAGTATTTTCCGGAGTTGATTGTGGCTTCGCTCTGCTTTTAAAGCCGTTCCCAATTTATCAGCAAATGTTATTAATCCTGTTTTATCGTGTTTACGCAGGGCAATATTGCTTATAACAAGACTTGTATTTACCGCATAGTCCAATAGGCTTAGTCCATCGAAGGGCATGAGCATTGATCTACTTTTATCAATTACTGCATATACCTGCTGGGATCGTTCATCCTGATATTGATTTACCATCAATGAACTTTTTCTTGAAGTTGCTTTCCAGTTTACACTGCGCTGATCATCACCTTGGACATAGGTTTTAATCTGTTCAAATTCATAGCTGTGCCCTATTCTCCTCAATCGTTTTATTCCTTGTTCATTCGATATTCTGGCAAATGCCATTAACTCGAAATTTTTCATTTGTGGGATAGAAGGATAGCAAGGGATGCTCTCTGGCTGGGCACTTTGAAAATGTCGAGCACAAAGCCCAATTCCGGTGGAGGCAATAACGTTAAGATTACCCCAAGTGTAAATTCCTCGCTCAGAAGCTGTTACAGTATATTCAATGGGAATAGACTCTCCAGCTTCAATTAAAGCATCAATTTTGAAATTTCTTTCTTGTAATTGTTCTGGAAGCTCATCGTATAATTCTAGTTTTAGCTTTCTATTATAATTGCTTTCTATTCTCAGTTCTATTCGATTATTCTCACCGAGAAAGAGCAAACTTCCGTGATTCCTATTGGCTGTTATTTTTGCTGTACCAGAGAAGAGAAGAATGATGTCAACAATCAATATAGCTGATAGAATTAGTAGATAAGTCTGAGCAATAGGAAATATTATTTTATATGGAAATGAAGCAGCAAATAAAAATGCAGCAATAAGCAAAAGCACAAAGAATCGCCTTTGCAAATGAATATTTTTAAACGAGATGCCTCTTGCTTGTTGCATTATCTCGGAACTTCTACAGATGCCAGAATAGAACGAATTATATCTTCTACTGGCACCCCTTCCATTTCGCGTTCATGTGCGAGTATAACGCGATGATTTAGCACTGGAAAAGCAACCGTTTTTATGTCATCCGGAGTCACGAAATCGCGACCTTTTATTGCAGCCAAAGCTTTGGAACTTCTCAGTATTCCTAGTGAAGCACGCGGCGATGCTCCTAGGAACAAATCTCCGCTGTTTCTGGTGCGATCAACTACGGCAGCAATATAACGAAGAAGTTCATCTTTAAGATGCACTTTTTCTATGATATGCATTGCTTCAGTGATGGATACTGGGTGCATTATAGGCTTTAAAGAAGAAGCAATTTCGCCATTGAAATCCTCCGCATAAGTTTGAAGAATTTTGATCTCATTTTCGAGACTTGGATAATTCATTTTAATTCTGAATATGAATCGATCGAGCTGAGCCTCAGGAAGAGCGTAGGTTCCTTCTTGTTCTATGGGGTTTTGAGTGGCAATTACAAAGAATGGCTTATCCATGGTATAGGTAATTCCATCGTAAGTAATTTGCTTTTCTTCCATCACTTCCATCAGTGCTGCCTGTGTTTTAGCAGGGGCGCGGTTAACCTCATCGATTAAAACCACATTGGCAAAAATGGGACCTTTCCTGAAGTGGAATTCTGAATCTTTGAGATTGAAAACCGATGTTCCGGTGATATCGCTTGGCATCAAATCAGGGGTAAACTGAATCCTACTGAAATTTCCCGAAATTGATTTCGCCAATGATTTCGCCATCAGTGTTTTTGCAATTCCCGGAAGTCCTTCCAATAGCACATGTCCACCTGTAAACAAAGCAGCCAGCATCAATTCAATTTCTTGCTCTTGCCCAATAAGAACAGGTGCCAAACTTTGCTGCATGGATTCTACAGCTTTTGCAATTTTATTTACATTGATTCTCGGTGCTGAGTCAATCACACTTTCATCGTTGTTGTTTTCCGCATTGGCGGAATTTTCTATGTTTTGAGCCTGATTTGTTTTTTCAGGGTGCATTTCTTCGTTGTTTTCCACTATTTGCTGGTTTTGTAGAAGTAACTTGTTTTATTGTGAAAATCACTAAGCATATCGCCATCGACTTCAACTGCGCTTAAAATTCGTAAATATGATCGAAATAATTCTTCAATATCAGTTTGACTTAATCCTGATTTTATGGCAATTTTTATTATTAAGTCTGCCCTTGATTTTTCGTCAGGAATTAAAGTATTCAAGCCATAATTTCTGCGAAGATAGCCTAAGAATAGTCGCCATTTGAGTTGTGCGATTTGTCTATGATCACTATTTCGGCCGTAGAGCTGACTGAGTGTTTCGGCAAAATCTATGGATGAATTCCTCCTCTTTTCAATTACCGGAATGGGTTTCTGCTTTCTTTTAGAGCCTAGAATTAAATAAAAAACGCCACCTAACATCAGAATATACCAAGCCCATTTAAGACTTCGTTGTGAGAGAATGAACGACAGGGGTCCTTTATTAGGTTTATAAGAATTATTGATGTCTGAATTAGTGAGAGTGCCGTGCCTGTAATTTAAGCTTTCCTCATCCCACAGAATTACTGCGTTATTTGGTATAGTTGATATGCAAGCTGATGCGTAATCGAAAGCTTCTTTTTTATTCAAGTGGTAATTCGTGAATATCAGTGGTGTGGAGTGAAGAATGATATT
>JBDNHP010000004.1:0-4249 GCA_041688765.1 Flavobacteriales bacterium | reverse complement strand
TTTTTTTATAGTAAGTGTATTTAATACACTATAGCCAATTAGCCAATTTTCAACGGCAATTATGGGTGATAAGTCGAGAATTTTTAGAATTATATCGCAGAAAAATATCATTTAATCGAAAAATGTTATACTTTTGTGCCTTAATGTGTGATTTCACGATCTCGCATTCAATGTTTGCTAACAACCATTATTATGAATACTAGAATTACTCGATTCTTGTCTTGTTGCTATTCGCACAAGGCTTTGCTGCTTAAAAGCATTTTCGCTTTGGCATTTATCAGTTTTCTTTCCAGTACTAATCTTTCAGCGCAAAATTATCCTTTGGCAACCCTTACAGAAGAGGGCATTCTTCAATTGCCTGTTGGTGAGCCAGTCGCAGAGAAGTACGTTTTCGATTTAAGTGCTCTGGATTTTGAATCATCCGAAGAAATGGTAGAATTTCTGAGTACCAAATCAGGTGATTCTTACCTGGTAAGGGCTATTCCGCATTTGGGTCAAGGAATCCTAATGTTGAATTGCAACTCTAAGGAGAACTGGACTTGCACCGAATGGAATTCGCATTTGTCGAATCAAGGTCTGCAACTTCCTATTGCCAAATAATTAGCCGAACTAAACAACCAATAAGCCTTAATAATTATGAGAAATTTGTACGCATGGGTAGCTTGCTTTGCAATATTAGCAACTACCATTTGTACTTCTGAGTTAAAAGCTCAGCTAATTATAGATGATAGTGTCACAGGTACTGAACTTGCCAACGAAATCGTTGGTGTTGGTGTGTCTGTGTCCAATGTTGTTCTTGATTGCTATAGCCAAGGTGCCGGTATATTTTCAAACGGAAATACCACCAACATTGGTTTGGGTAACGGTATCTTGCTTACCACTGGTAAAGCTAATGATGCCATCGGTCCAAACGATGCAGGAAACACAACTTACGATGTAAGTAATGCCTATCATGGTGATCCTGATTTGGATGATCTTGTTCCATTCTCTCTCAAAGATGCATGTGTGTTATCTTTCGACTTTGTGGCTGAAGCTGATCAAATCACGGTTCAATACACATTCGGCTCAGAAGAGTATAATGAATATGTATGCTCTGTTTATAGTGATATCTTCGCCTTCTTCGTTTCAGGCCCAAACCCTATGGGAGGCAACTACAACAACTTAAATGTTGCCTTGATTCCCGGAACTAATCTTCCAGTGGCTATCAATGCAGTAAATAATGGTACAGAAGGAAATCTAGGAGACGAAGAGAATTGTACATCACTTGCTTATTCTTCATTTTTTGTTGACAATACTGGCGGAACTACCATTGAATATGATGGTTTCACGGTAGTTCTTACCTCAACTATCGACATCATTCCAGGTGAAACTTATAGTTTCAAATTTGCTATTGCAGATGCTTCTGATGGTTTGCTAGATTCAGGTGTATTTATCAAAGCCAGCTCTTTCTCCATTTTTACTTGTCAGGCTGGAGCAATCAGTTTTGCTGATGGAGCCACTTCTCCTTGGGCTATCTGTTCTGATGATCAAATCAGTGATATTATAGAAGTAGAAACTAACAGTCTCGCTGAAGGTGATACGTATAAGTTTATTCTTGCTGATAATGCAGGTACTATTTTAGAGATTAACGACAATGGTATTTTTGATTTGAGTGGCTACGAAGACGCAAATTTTTATTTCTATGGATTATCCTATGACGGTATAATTTCTGGATTAAATGTTGGCGACAATGTTAATGATATTGATGCCGCAGAAGACGAAGGTTGTTTCGAATTATCTCAAGCAATTGTTGTTGAAAAAGACGCTTGCTGTATCACAACCTGTCCGGCTGTTGTAACGGTTGAATGTGGTGATTCCATATTGCCTGAAGCTACCGGAACGCCTGCTAGCGATTGTAATCCTGATTGGACTTACGTTGATGCTGATGGCAATCAAAACACAGATTGTATTCAGGTAATCTACAGAACTTGGACTTCAGAGCTTACAGATGAAACTTGTACACAAGTTATTACCATAGAAGATACTCAGGCTCCTGTTCTTAGCGAAACTCCTGCTAACTTAACGATTGAATGTGGTCAAGATGTTCCGGATACCGTTGTTATAACAGCAAATGATGCTTGTGATGGAGTAGTTGATGTAATTTTTGAAGAGACAACAACTCTTGAAAATCTCGATCAAAATTGCCTCATCGCTAATGGTGACAGCCATACCATGTGGTTTGGTGATACCGGCATTTTGCCTGGACCAAATAGCGTTGATTTCATGAGTGTTGGAAATGGCACTTTTGAAAGATTTGCTGATGGCACAGCTCATTTTTACGGTATCGTGAGAAATGCATCTCAGGCAAACCAAAAATTCGAATATGATGTTTGGTTGAGATATGCTCGCAACTACACCGAATGGACTTCTATTCCAAATGCTAATACGCCTTCCGGTTTCCGCGAGGCTAAGCTTGATGCTGGAACCACTGTTGAAATCACAAATCAGTATTTAGACTGGACTTATTACGAAATGGATGTTACCAAAGACAACAAACTTACCGGCCTAGGTGATTTTGCAGGTATCAATTTCGATATTGATCCTATGCCTGCTGATTTCCGCTGGGGTGTTCAAGTTGGTAATCGTGCTAGTCTTCAAAGTCTTGGTTATGGACTTTCTACTTGGATGACACTTTCACGTGTTGTGAACGGACAAACCGTTAGCTCACAAGGTGATTTTAACTTCCGTCTCAATGATTGTGAAGATGTTCCTTATGAGCCGGTTTGTACTGATACATACACTATTACTCGCACATGGACTGCTGCTGATGAATGCGGAAATCCAGTTTCTCATGTTCAAACTATAGAAGTTGGTGGAGATACGGTAGATCCTGTTTTTGAAAATCAACAATCAGAGTATGACCTTTCTTGTGATGATGAGGTTCCTTATATAGAACCAGTTGTGTCTGATAATTGTGATACTGATCTTACGCTCACTTTTACAGATTCTGACGATTGTATTCCTGGTGGTTCTGAAGATTGTGAATTCCTTACCTTCACTATTGGTGGATGGGGAGCTCCTGCAAATGGAAATAATCCTGGCGTTTACAGAGATGCAAATTTTGATGGAGCTTTTCCTAATGGTCTTACCATAGGCTGCAACAATACACTTACTTTAACTTCCGCTGAATCTGTAGAAAATTTCCTTCCTGGTGGTGGAAATCCTTCATTATTAGCTGTTGGTCAATCTATTGATCCTGGCAATGGAAGTAACACTTTCGCAAGTCAGCTGATTGCGGTTACTCTTGCCCTTGGTTTTGATGCTTATGATGCTGATTTTGCTCAATCAATAGGTTATTTGGGTGATCAACTTATTGCTGATGGAACGTTCGCTGGTATGAGCATTTCAGAACTTGCCGCGATTGCTAATGAAGTTATTGGCGGTTGCTCTAATGCATTTTCAATTTCTAATCTAAATGAGGCCCTTACTGCTATCAACGAAAATTTTGATGGCGGTGCTAACCATGGTGATATTCTTTGCGTAGGTCTTGATTCTCCTTGTGCTTGCACGGTTGAACGTATATGGACGGCAACTGATGATTGCGAGAATTCTGCACAATTCATTCAATATTTCATACATGGTGATAATGAAGCTCCTGAAGTTGTAGAAGCGCCAATAAATGCTACTGTAGAATGTGGCGACGATATCCCTGCAATTCCGCAACTAGAATTCACAGATAATTGTAGCGACAACATTTCTTGGTATTTCTGCGAAGAAGTTGTTGAGGTGGATGATTGCGAATATCAAATAATCAGAATGTGGAGTGTAAACGATGGTTGCAATTCTGCTTATTTCTCTCAAACAATCACTGTTAGTGACACAGAGAAACCAATATTCGATAATCTTCCTCAAGATCAAGTTGGAATATGTAATGGTGATTTTAGCCCCGCTGATGTTACTGCCAATGATAATTGTGATAATGATGTAGAAGTAACTGTAGTTGAGTCAATTGAAGGTGAAGGATGTAACTATACTATTACTTACACCTACACTGCGACCGACGATTGCGAAAACGAAAAAGTAGGATCTTATAACATTAATGTACTTGATCTTCAAGCTCCAATTTGGGATCTTGCTTGTCAACTAGACCCAACCTTTAACAGCAGCGAATACGGTGTTTGTCCAGAGGATGCTGCCATTTCATTAGAAGAAGGTCAGGAGATCAATATTTTCACAACTTGGACTGTTGGCGGAATTTCTATTCAGGCCT
>JBDNHP010000591.1:0-2793 GCA_041688765.1 Flavobacteriales bacterium | reverse complement strand
CTACACTAATTTTAATAGTAATAAGGGTTGAGAATTGGCATTAAATCCGAAGGTTTGTGTTAATTTTTTCTGGAAAGAACTTGAACGACAAGTGCGGATTTACGGCGAGGCAAGAAAGGTGGAAGAAAGTATTTCCAATTCCTATTTCGCCTCACGTCCCCGCGAAAGTCAAATTGGTGCTTGGGCATCTCCACAAAGTGAGGAAATTAAGGGTAGGGAGGAGCTAGATGCCAAATTACAAGTTTTGAATTCACAATTTGAGGGAAAAGATATTCCACGACCCGATTTTTGGGGAGGATTTAGAATTGTTCCTCATCATTTTGAATTTTGGCAAGGAAGAACGAACCGATTGCACGATCGCATAATTTATAAAGTTGACGAAGATTTTCAGTGGTATCACAAGCGTTTGGCACCCTGATCAATCAATCCTAAGTACTAATCCTTTTAGGTATTCTCCTTCAGGATGAAACATACTTACTGGATGATCTGCCGGCTGCCTCATCTTATGTAAAATTCTTACATTTCGCTGTGTTTCGATAGCAGCAGCAGTGAGCGTATGCTTAAAGAGTTCTGCATCAACGGCTTGTGAGCAACTGAATGTAAAGAGTAATCCCCCCTTACGTAATTGTTTGAGTGCTTGAACATTAATTCGCTTGTAAGCCTGAACAGCAGCATGCCTAGCGTCCAAACGTTTGGCAAAAGCAGGAGGGTCTAAAATTATGATATCATATTCCTGATCCATATTTTTTAGATACTCAATAGCATCTGCTTTTATGCATTGATGTTTTTCTGCTGCAAAACCACCAATTTTTACATTCTCCTCCGTGATTTCCAGTGCTTTGGCTGAGCTGTCCAAACTATGAACTAATTGAGCACCGTGTTGCAAAGCATAAATTGAAAATGCACCTGTATAGCAAAATACATTAAGTATTTTTTTTCCTTTTGCATAGCGCCCAAGAAGTGCTCGATTGTCACGTTGATCAATAAAGAACCCCGTTTTTTGTCCAGTTTCCCAATCAATTTGAAAAGAACAAGAATTTTCCAGGCATACTTGACTTTGTCCTTGATTACCAATAAGATAATCATTACTTACATCGTAGTTCTTAATTTTCCCTAAGGTTTCTGCACTCTTGTCATAAACCGATTCAATACGAGTTCCTAATACTTTTTGCAATGCTTCACAGAGCAATTCCTTCTGCAAATGCATGCCTAATGAGTGGGCTTGAATTACGGCTGTTTTATTATATATATCAATTATTAATCCGGGCATTCCATCTCCCTCAGCATGCACTAAACGGTACATATTGGTAGAAGAATTATCGGTGAGATCAGCTGATTGCCTTACTTCAAAAGCGTTTTGCAGTTTAGCTATCCAAAAATTCTCATCGATTTCAATATCATCAAAGGAAATAATTCGAACTGCAATGCTGCTATTGGCGTAATGGCCAATACCAAGGAAAAAACCATTGGAAGCCAAAACTCTAACGGTATCTCCTTCCTGAATATCTCCTTCCATTTTTGAGATGGCTCCTGAGAATACCCAAGGATGCCTTCTCATCAGGCTATCTTCCTTTCTGGACTTAAGATAAATGTTCTTCATAATGCGCTTCAAAGGTAGGGATTGCCTTAATGCCTCAACGACCATATTCCAATTTCATCACAATCTACAAAGCGTTCATCTTCCAATTGTCGCAATAGTTTGATAATCAGTTCTTCAGAAGCATTTAACTCTTTTGATAATTCTATCAGGTCCATGCTTTTATTATCTAAAACAGCCAGTATTTCCTCAATTCCTGGGATTCTGTTTTTATTTTTTAGACAGATATCGCATTGTCCGCAATTCTTAGCATCCTTCTCAGCAAAGTACTTTAGGAGCACCTTGGTTCTGCATTGCCTCGATAAAACGAATCGCTTCATAGCTCTTGCTTTTTCCAACAATTGCTCTTTTCTGAATTTGTAAATTTCATCGGGCAATCTTAGATTTTCATCTCGCAATCTTTCCGTTAATAGTCGGATACTGGCTTTATCTGATGAAGGAAAATACAATGCAATTCCACTTTCTTCGAGTTTGCGCAATCTTGCTTTCACCGTCGTGGTTTCTATTGCTGATCGGGCTGCAATCATGCGTTCATCAATACGGACAGGCACTTCAAATAACCCTCCGTAACTGCGTAAAATTACTTGAATAAATGGATCCAAAGCTGGGTATCGAAGTTGAAAATCATACAGTTCTTTGCGATTACATTTGAAATAGAGCCGGGATGGCTGATAAACGGCATCATTCATTTCAATAAAACCGCCCAATTCCAGTAATTTCAGGCTATAAAATGTTTCCTTTACTTGTAAGCCGTAAGCAGAGGTTAGTTCGCTCACTTCGAAGGGATGAATTGTATCAACACCAGCGCCAACGGCAATTCTCAAATGATTATGCAGTAAGGTGTAAGTAGCTTTGATGGTTTCTACAGGAGGAAATCGCTCCAAAATCCGCTCTTCAATTTGTTCAATCTCGAATTCTGAAGTAATTAAAACGCACCAACTTTCTTTTCCGTCTCTTCCGGCTCTACCAGCTTCCTGAAAATAAGATTCGGGATCCTGAGGTAAATCAACATGGATAACGCTTCGCACATTGGCTTTATCTATTCCCATTCCAAAAGCATTGGTAGCTACAATTACCCGCAAGCTGCCTTTAATCCAGGCTTCCTGCGTTTGTTGTTTTTCAGTTGACGATAATCCTGCATGATAAGCAGAGGCGCTAATACCATGTTGTCGGAGGAAATTGGCTGTTTCTACGGT
>JBDNHP010000075.1:0-2105 GCA_041688765.1 Flavobacteriales bacterium | reverse complement strand
ATTCCTCTCAACCTTCGCAAAGGACATATTTATGACATCAAAGGCGTTAAAGGCTGGAAGAATGGTGGTAGCAGCTTATATGTTTTTGTTGGCTTAGCTGCATTCCATTACAATCCTAAAGCCTATCTCGATGGAGAATGGATTGCTCTGCGCCCATTAAGAACAGAAGGTCAGGGATTACCGGGAGGTCCCAAAGAATACAAAAAATGGGCATTGGGTATTCCAGTCGGTTTGGCCTTATCTAAACGTGTTGGTCGACGAATCTCGCTATCTCTTGAGGCCAATTATCGTTTCACAAACACGGATTATATCGACGACGTTTCTACTAAATACTATAATCCTTACGAGCTTTCGCTCTATGTGGAGGATGGCTACGAGCAAATTGCAGCCTATTTGAGCAATCCTGCTCTTGGACCAGCACAGGGCGGTCTCTATAACCGAGTTACGGCTACCGGACAACAAAGAGGAGATGTTAAAGATGATGATGGATACATGTTTCTCCTTTTAAAAATGCAATATCTCCTAGAGCGCAATCAAGAAGCGTCGAAAATCCGCAAAACTACCAATAAGCGCGGCAAACCTGGAAGACGAATCGTATTCTAATGTGGCACTTAGCTATGGATTGAGTAGTGTAATCAATTCAATCCCCTTTTCAAAAGCTCCCATTCTATCGTATTAAATTATGCCTAACTAAAAGGGTGTTTTTCCCATATTTGCTGTTCATATCTTTTTTTATGTGCGGCAAATTTCATGATCAATAATTTGATTTACAATTAGTTGAATGCGTATAAGTCTCTACTTCATAAATTCCATGACAAATTCTCGCTATATCGGTAAATCTAAATCGCTCTTTAATTAACTTAAATTGCCTTCGAAATTTATGGTCATTTTTTTTGACTCAAAACCTTAACCAATTACTAACTGTTATGAAAAAACTTCTATTGCTTTCGGCAATTTTATTGTCGTTCGTCACCCTCAAGTCACAATCTTTGTGGCAGGAGCAAAAACACATGCATGGTGATCATGCTTGTAATCATAAGTCTTGCGGACTCGAAGCTCTCAATCAAGTAATGAATACGCATATTGGCCCACCAGCTGATTTCGTTCCCGGTGCTGATCGTGCAGTAGTTATTAATGTTACGTATAATGGCTTCTCCCCTGCTGCGCAAATTGCATTTCAGCATGCTATTGATATCTGGTCTTCTCAACTAACCTCCTCAGTGCCTATTGCGGTAAATGCCAACTGGGTAGTACTTGGGCCTTCTACCCTTGGAAGTGCTGGTCCTTCATCGCTTTATCGGGATTTCGGAGGAGCACCAGTAGCTAACACTTTTTATCCTTTAGCACTTGCAAATTCATTGCAAAATGCTGATTTAGATGGAGGTGCAGATATTGACTGCAACTTCAACAGCAACTTTGCCAACTGGTACCTCGGTATAGATGGCAACTGCCCTCCAGGATCTTATGATTTGGTTACTGTTATTCTTCATGAACTTTGTCATGGACTTGGATTTATTGGTTCAGCCAACTTCTCTTCCCCAAATGGCTTTATTGGCTTGGGTAATCCGGTTTTCCCTACTATTTATGATCGATTTGTAGAAACTGGTCCCGGCACTGATTTAACTTCTTTAGCTACTCCAAGTGTTACACTTGGCAATGCTATTGTTGGAAACGACCTTTGGTGGCTTGGTGCCCTAGGTGGTGCTGCTAATGGTGGAACTCGCCCGCGTATTTATGCTCCTGGAACATGGGCGCCTGGCTCTAGCTATTCACATTTGGACGAGGCCGCATTTCCGGCAGGTGATCCTAATTCTTTGATGACATACGCATTGGGAACCGGTGAAGTAATTCATAATCCCGGTCCGGTTGTTCTGGGAATTTTTGACGATATGGGTTGGCAATTGGGTGCGATTTTAGGCTGTATGGATCAATACGCTTGTAACTATAACCCTCTTGCTACTTCTGACGATGGATCTTGCGATTTCTCAGGAGCACAATGGTATATCCCTAATAATGTAGGCGCCGCTAACACTCCCTTGATTCTATCTTGTAATCCCATAATCAATTACACCTTAGCAGTTTATCAAAATTGTATTCAAGAGCTT
>JBDNHP010000590.1:0-4665 GCA_041688765.1 Flavobacteriales bacterium | reverse complement strand
CACGTTGAACACCCCATCTTGCACCGCATATTCGTCGCCCGAAACGGGATCAACTAATACTCCACTGAATGTTCCGGAAATAATAGCGCCAGGAGCCGTGTCAATTGTTGCAATGAACATAGTAATTTGAGCGTTGGTGTCACTGGAATTGTAGGTTGTACCGCCAATTATATAAGAACAAATCTGATCAGGAGCTGTAGACTCGTTGAAAGTAACGTTCATTCCATCCACCCATCCTATCATAGATTCAGGAATGTTAAATGTTATAACGCCATTATCCAAATCAGATCCGCCAATTACCAGAGTTGTACCTGAAAAAGTGGCTGATGCTGACGGGAAATCCAAAATACCGTCAGCCGGATTAAAGAATTGCATGGCGGCCATTGCGCAAGGAAAACAAGCAACACCTCCGCAATCAACACCGGTTTCATCGCCATCCATAATTCCATTGGTACAATCGCCTGCTCCAACGGGACAATCTGGGCAGCAACATCCTCCGCAATCAATACCGGTTTCATCGCCATCCATAATATTATTGGTGCAATCTCCTGCTTCAGCGGAGCAAGGCAAACAATCTGGTCCTCCACAGTCAATGCCTGTTTCATCACCATTCAACACCTCATCATCGCATGAAGCACAAGCCGGGCAAGGTCCACCGCAATCGGTGTCAACTTCAACCCAACCAAGTTCTGGGAATACATCCCAAATACCATTATAACATGAAGGAGGACAATCAGGGCAGTTTATACCACCACAATCCACATCCGTTTCTTCATTGTTTAACTCCCCGTCATAGCAATTCGGTGGAATTTTATTTTCTTCATTTAGGCATGAACTAAGTATCATACCTCCAAACAAAAGGGCCAATAGCACCCATGAGTAACGTTTTAAACGCATAATTCCAGTATTAAATGGGTTTTCCGGAAGAACGAAAATAAAGAAATCAATTGTAATAGCACTAAAGTAAATTGGTAATTCTTGATTTGCTAATTTCGAGCATTATCAAAATGGGCTTCTGATGAAGAGAGGAATGAAGTATGACTGGGTGTTCAGAGAGCAGCCAAATGAAGAGGGGAGTGCATCCTTAAGCCAACAAATCGGCACCAGCGCGCTAGTTTCGAAACTGCTGATGATGCGTGGAGTCTCAACCTTTGATGATGCCCGTTCTTTTTTCAGACCATCGCTTGATGAATTGCATGATCCATTTCTGATGAAAGACATGGATCGTGCTGTAAACCGATTGACCGACGCCATTGCCGGGTCTGAAAAAATCCTGGTTTACGGCGATTATGATGTAGACGGAACCACTTCAGTGGCCATGATGTGGACTTTTTTAAAAGCGATTGGAGTCGAAACTGAGTTCTATCAACCCGATCGTTATAAAGAAGGCTATGGCGTTTCGCTGGAAGGAATTGAATATGCAAGAGAGAATGGTTTTCAATTAATTATTACGCTGGATTGCGGTATCAAGGCCAATCATGCAATTGCCCTTGCAAAATCAGCAAGCATTGATGTAATAGTATGCGATCACCACAGTCCCGGAGAGGAATTACCCGATGCCATAGCCGTTTTGGATCCATGCAGGCACGATTGCGATTACCCATACAAAGGGTTGAGCGGATGTGGGGTGGGCTTTAAACTTTTACAGGCCTTTGCATTACAAAATGGCATCAGTTCTAATGTAACTTATTCCTTTCTTGATTTGGTTTGCGTTTCCATAGCTGCTGATATTGTGCCAATTACCGGGGAGAACCGAATTATGGCAGCCCATGGATTAGCCATGATCTGTGATGATCCAAGGCCTGGAATTAAGGCACTTTTGAAAATAGCGGCATTTAAAGGGGAGAAACCTGACATTTCTGATGTTGTTTTTATTCTTTCGCCCCGAATAAATGCTGCCGGCAGAATGGCTCATGCATCCCAAGCGGTGCTTTTACTAGCAAGCACTGATGATGAAAAAGCAGATCTCCTAGCGGCTGAAATAGAAGCCCTTAATCATAACAGAAGAAATGAAGATCAGGGTATTACTCGCTCAGCCCTCGAAAGTATTAGCAATAACCCCGACTGGATCAAGGCTCCCGGAACCGTCGTTTTTTCGCCTGAATGGCATAAAGGCGTAATTGGAATAGTGGCTTCGAGACTCATAGAAACTTATTACAGACCTACCATAGTGCTCTGCGGTGAAGGAGAACTGATTACAGGTTCGGGTCGATCAATAAAGGGTTTCGATTTGTACCAAGCCCTTTTAGCATGTTCAGAATTCTTTGTGAAATTTGGAGGGCACCCTATGGCGGCCGGAATGACTATGCGCAGGGAGGAACTCGATAAATTCAGAGAAAAATTTAATAATATCTTAGCCGAGCATTTTCAGGATTCTGTTGCGCGTCCGAACATTAACATCGATTGTGAACTTGAATTATCTCAATTAAATTTAAAGGACTACGCACAAATTAAACAGTTTGGCCCTTTCGGCCCCGAGAATATGTCGCCCGTTTTTATTGCTAAAGGATTAATGGACAAGGGTTCTCGACCTGTTGGTGCAGATAGCAAACATTTGAAAATTAGAGTAAAAGATCCCAATAATTATCAATTTGATGGAATTGCATTTAATATGGGGGAATATTCAGGGATGCTAAGCTCAGGAAAAGCCATGGACATAGTATTTAGCCTATCGGAAAACAATTGGCAGGGAAATAAAACATTGCAATTGGTAGTAAAAGATTTGAATTACAGTGAAATATAGAATAAATAAATAGTGTTAATTTGGTTTTTTCTATTTCAATATTACCGTCTGAAAATGTTTCGAAATATGAGCTTTGGCTTGATCTATCTTCATTTTTCTTTTTAGCGTCCATTCCATTTCCTGTATGCTTAAATCTTTTTCATTCATCAACGTTTGATCAATCTGATCACACATTCTTAGAAGTACTTTTAATTTCAAACGGTACAGCGAATCCCTGGCTGCAGCTCGGAGATTGTCGAGTTCTGATTCCGTTAAAATGGAATGCATAGAATCCCAGTTATGACTTAAACTGTGTTCTTCACTCAATAAATCGGCAGCCAATCCTGAAATTGTTGTATCTGCATGCTGAGTAAAATGCTTTTCAGGTGGGAAATTACCTTCTTTTAGGAATGAATCGTATTCTGCAACTATCAATTTCAATGCTTGATTTTCGAATTCAAGTCCATCGATATGCATTTCGGTGATGATGTACTCTGCAACACTAATCTGAATTTCTTCAGCACTCTCCGATTCTGGTTCAGCCCAATGCAACTTCACAATGATCGCACAATCACCGTAGCTCAGCATTAGTCTTACTAGTTCTCGCTCCTGATGAATTAATTCTGCCCCCGGTTTTTCTTCGGGAATAATTTCAATAATTTCTTCAGGGAGCGGTTCGAAAGCTCTTTGTTCAGAATATTCTGTTCCTTGGCGCTTCAGCTTTTCTCTGAGTTGCTTATTGATTTCGAGAATAAGCGTTTGTTCAGGAATTTCGAGTAAACGGCTACATTCTTGAGTATAAACGGAACGTTGAATTCCATCCGGGATCTGTGCGATAGAGCTCACCACATCGCGAATCATTTCAGAACGCTTGATAGGGTCCCCGGCAGCATCTGCGGCAAGAATATCCGTTTTAAAAACAATGAAATCCCTAGACGCTACTTTGATATATTTCTGAAACTCTTCTGAATTATGCTTTCTAGAATAGCTGTCGGGATCATCTCCATCCGGAAATAATACCACCCTTACTTGCATTCCTTCCTTAAGCAGCAGATCAATCCCCCTGAAAGAAGCACGAATTCCCGCCGGATCACCATCATACAGAATGGTGACTTTCTTTGTAAACCTTCGGATTAGCCTAATCTGATCTTCGGTAAGTGCGGTTCCTGACGAAGAAACCACATTTTCAACTCCAGACTGATGCATAGATATCACATCCGTATATCCTTCAACCAGATAGCAATTATCTTGCTTTAAAATTTCGGGTTTGGCCAGATCAATACCATAAAGTACCTTGCTCTTATGGTAAAGTTCGCTTTCAGGTGAATTATAATACTTAGCAACTTTCTTATCAGCAAGCAGCGTTCTACCCCCAAAACCAATTGTTTTTCCTGTAACATTCCGAATAGGGAACATTACCCTTCCTCTGAAAAAATCGAAGGGCTTTTCATCTCGAAACCTCGTTAGTCCTGTCTTTTCGAGCAATTGAGGATTGAAGCCCTGTTTGATTGCTACTTGACTAAAACCATCCCAGGCATTGGGATTATAACCTAATCCGAATTTCCGAATAGTGTCATCTCTAAAGCCCCGTTCATGAAAATAGCTAAGGCCGATTGTTTTGCCCTCTTCCTCTTCCCAAAGCTGATTCTCAAGCCATTGCTGGGCAAAATTTACAATAACCCCAAGCGACTCTCTTTCTGTTTTATTCTGTGACTCTTCCTGACTTTGTTCCTCTTCTTCAATCTCGATATTGTACTTTTTGGCAAGATAGCGGAGTGCTTCAGGATAGCTGAGTTTTTCGTGCTCCATCAAGAAACTAACTGCATTCCCTCCCTTTCCGGAAGAAAAACACTTATAAATGCCTTTGGAGGGAACTACATAAAATGATGGGGTTTTCTCGTTGGTAAAAGGACTCAATCCGCGATAATTCCTGCCGGCCCGTT
>JBDNHP010000589.1:0-12602 GCA_041688765.1 Flavobacteriales bacterium | reverse complement strand
GGAATCGATAATTTCGAAAGCCAATCCGAGTTCATCAAGCTGGGAAGCAGCTTCTTCCGGCATTTTACCTCGCAGGTCGGGGACTTCTACAAAATCATTATGCCCGGTGTAGGAGCCAAGCCAGATAGCAAAAAACCCTACAATTACACCCACTACAACGAATGAGTACAGCAGATTTTTGAAAAATACTTTGCTGAATATAAATCCGAAGATGTTCATTTTCTGGTATAACCGGGCAAAGATAGTGATTTGGAAAGGCTTACAGTTCTGAACATAAACGCAATGTTACAGGGCATAGTATAAAGCCATTCACAAACTATCGACTAAAGGAATCTGAATTATGAAAAAGCAATAAAATCAATGATCGCGTTTCATTTCATCCCCTATGGCGTTATCGTAGATGTGACGTGCATCTGCCACAAATCCGAAATGATCTCCATCAACCATCATTTTGCCTTGAGTAACGTGACCCAATAAAGTGAGGGGAACATCGTGCTCGCCTGCCATATCGATGAATTCATCCTCATCATCTTCTGTTACAGTTATAATAACACGGCCTTGAGCTTCACCAAAAAGGAATGCATCCCTGCGAACCTCAGCATCGCTCACAATATCAAATCCCAATCCTAAAGGCATTCCCATTTCAGCCAATGCGATAAATAATCCACCATCACTCACATCATGCGCCGCATTGATAAAGCTATTGCTAATCAATTGTTTGATGCAATTCTGAAGTTTAATTTCCTCATCGATATTGAAATATGGCGCGGGCGATAATTTTTGCTTGTGATAAGAAGCCAGGTATTCTGATGAGTTGATATCATTTTTAGACTCCCCTAACATATAAATCAGATCGCCCTTGTATTTAAAATTGAGGCTCATGTGCAGACTCTTATCCTTGAGCACACCTAACATTCCGATAGTTGGAGTTGGAAAAACCGGTCTTGCCGTTCCATCCTCATCCACCGTTTGATTGTAAAAACTCACATTACCGCCAGTTACGGGAGTATTGAGTTTTCTGCAAGCCTCGCCCATGCCTTTGATTGCGCCAACAAATTGCCAGTACACTTCAGGATTGTAAGGATTGCCGAAATTCAGGCAATTGGTAATTGCCGAAGGCTCTCCACCGGAACAAACAATATTTCTGGCCGCTTCGGTTACTGCAATCATGGCGCCTTTTTCAGGATCATTTTGCACATATCGCGCATTACAATCAACAGTAAGGGCAATGGCCTTATTAGTGCCTTTAATAAAATATACACCAGCATCACTAGGGGCATTGGTACTCATATTACCGGTTCCCACCATAGAATCATACTGATTGTAAATCCAACGTTTAGACGCAATATTTGGAAAAGCGAGCATTTGTCTTGCCACTACCACCAGATCTTTGGGCTCAGGAATACTATCGATATTAAATGCCTGAGCTTCCGCAAAATATGCAGGCTCTTTATATTCTCTATCATATTGAGGAGCGCCGCCACCGAGCACCAATGACTCCGCAGGGATTTCCCCTACTAATTCATCATTCATAAAATAGCGAACGAATGGTCCTTCTGTAACCGTGCCGATTTGCACTGCATTCAAGTCCCATTTATCAAAAATTCGTTCAACCACTGCTTCTTGTCCTTTGTGAACAACAACCAGCATTCTCTCTTGGCTTTCGCTGAGTAGAATTTCATAGGGTTGCATACCATCTTGGCGCATCGGAACGCGATCGAGATGAATGTCCATTCCCACTTTTCCACCTGCACTCATTTCAGAGGTGGAACAGGTAATTCCTGCCGCGCCCATGTCTTGCATTCCGGCAATGGCATTGGTTTCGGCTAATTCCATAGTAGCTTCGAGCAAGAGTTTTTCCTGAAAAGGATCTCCAACTTGAACCGATGGAAGATCTTTGGCAGAATCAGCAGTGATGTCTTTGGAAGCGAAGGAAGCTCCTTGAATTCCGTCTTTTCCGGTTGAGGAACCAACGATATAAACCGGATTTCCTACTCCTCTCGCTTTTGCTGAAATGATTCGATCATTGCGAATAAGGCCAACACTCATAGCATTCACTAAGGGGTTCTTTTCATAGCTTTCGTCAAAGAATACTTCGCCGCCTAACACCGGAATTCCAAAAGCGTTGCCATAATCACCAATTCCTTTAACTACGCCTTCCAGCAGCCATTTTGTTCTTTCGCTATTCAAATTTCCAAAACGGAGTGAATTGAGCTGTGCACAAGGACGGGCGCCCATGGTAAAGATATCTCTATTAATACCTCCAACTCCGGTGGCAGCGCCTTGATAAGGTTCGATGGCGCTTGGGTGATTATGCGATTCGATTTTGAAGGCGCATCCCATTCCATCGCCGATATCCACCAATCCGGCATTTTCTTCTCCAGCTTTCACGAGCATGTGAGGACCATCTTTTGGAAGGGTTTTGAGCCATTTGATGGAGTTTTTATAGGAACAATGTTCACTCCACATTACGGAAAAAACACACATTTCGGTGAAATTAGGAGTTCGTCCTAAAATGCTTTTTACTTGTTCAAATTCTTCAGGGAGCATGCCCATTTCCCTTGCCTGTTGCAGCGTAGCGGGTTGAAGACTGGTGGCGGTTTGCGACATGGAATCGATATTTTTCGGCTGTTGCAAAAGTAGTTAAATAATTACGGTGAGATGGTTTAGATTTTCGAACAGTTTTGAATATCCTTGTACCAGCATAAACATTATGAGAACAGTAATACAAAGAGTATCTGAAGCGAGGGTTGAAATTGAAGGCAGAATATCGGGTGAGATAGGTATTGGACTAATGATTCTTCTTGGTATAGAATCAGAGGATCAGCAAGAAGATGTTGAATGGTTATGTTCAAAAATAAGTGCGATGCGCATTTTTTCAGATGAGCAAGATAAAATGAACAAATCGCTTTTGGACATTGGCGGGGGCGTTTTATTAGTTAGTCAATTTACATTGCATGCTTCTACCAAAAAGGGTAATCGCCCATCCTTTATCAAATCGGCAAGGCCAGAGCAGGCGATTCCACTCTATGAACATTTTATTAAGGTAATGGAAGAAACAATAGGCAAAGAAGTTCAATGTGGGGAATTTGGCGCGATGATGCAGGTTCATCTTATTAATGATGGTCCGGTAACAATAATAATGGATTCTAAAAGTAGGGAGTGAATTGGGGAGAGGATTTATAGGGTGGTACCGATATCGTTTGAAGGTGATTTGTGGATCACGATGGCAGCTTCAGCCTTGACGAAAAATTGCTTTGTTTATAATTCAAATTGACCCTCCCGATTTCCGCAAAATATTTTCATGATTATCACCAACTTATTTAAAGCGTGTTATAGACCATAATATTTCTAAATCGAGTGACCTAAAGCGGAAAACAAGCTGTTTTCAGCAGGGATTTTGTTTTAAACACAAAGTCCATAATAATCTCATTCCAACAAAATGTGTCATCCCTATGGGATTTATATCATCAATACAATAACAAAATGCAATAATAATGGCATCCCTTCGGGATTAGATTTAATACCGCATTGGTTGCAGTAATAGTCTAACTCCGTTTTAATCATTGTCCTATAACAGCTACTCTTACGGCATTTACCAATCATTCATACAAATGTAATTTGGACTTTAAACTATATAGATAAAATATTCTAAACATTTCTAAATAAATAACATTTAAATCATGTTTCTAATCAGGGACATTCCCTTTTTGAAAGTTCATAAACGAAAGCACAACCATTTCTAATAGAGCAGATAGCGCACAGATAAATTCAATATATGATTAGACAGGAGCTGGATGAAGTATTTACTTTTTTCTGGAATATGATTTTCTAAAATTTTAGATAATCAAAATTTGAATTAAATTAATACAGCCAATTTTATTCAATTATAAACCGCTCTCTGAACATTATTTGTCCATTCAAATCTTTTGCTTCAATAATATAAGTGCCAGCCGATGCTCGGGACATAATGATCATAGATGGCAACGGCATTTCAAACGGAATTTCTCTGCCTGTTGCATCCAATATTTTAATTTGATCAGGCTTTTCTTGAATGCGAATTTGGAATGATCCAGCGTTTGGATTTGGAATTACAAATGGCCCAGAAAATGGATCTGATCGTTCAACAGCCCTAACTTCTGAGTAACTGAAATTTCCATCGAAATCCAACTGCTTTAATCGATAATAGGATACTCCGTTTAAAGGTTGTTGATCAATCCATAGGTACTGAATTTCAGTTTGACTAAATCCTGCTCCTGGCTCCTCCCCTATTTTTTTCCAATGCACGATATCATCAGAACGTTCCAATTCAAATTTTTCATTGTTCCATTCGCTCTGAGTTTGCCAAGTGAGATCTACGAATCGCGATCTGTTTTTTACCTGGAAATCGACTAGTTCAATTGGCAACATCACACTCTGACAAACAACGGTAACCTCATCTTCTACCACTACTTCAGATCCGTTGCAATTGGTATAGGTTGCTACGGCTTCGTATGTGTGAGAAGGTTCTGAAGGACAAACATCAACAGTAAGTCCTGATCCCAAATAAACTCCCGCCTCGTACCAATCAACCGTAAAATTAGGAGCTCCATCAGGCGTAAATCTCCAACTTTCATTGGATGCGGTCCATGGGCCTGTTTGTCTTCCAGGCGCAACGAAACCTGTTGTTCCGGCAGCATTCTGCACTCCAACTAATGCATTGCCTGAATTCCAACTGTAACAAGTTGGTTTGGATTGGATATGCACTTCAATAACGTTGGTAGTTTCGTATAAAACGATTTGATGAGTTGAAATGAGGTTATTACAACTTGGGAAGAAGTGGCAAATATTGTCGTAGTTAACTACAAATGCTCTGCAAGGATACGAACCAAGGATGGCATATCTGGCATCGCCGCAAATACTAGGGTCGATATCATGATAAATCCCGAAAATCGAATTTATAGGTAGAGCAGCGCTTGGACAAGTAGCTGCAAAAGCCCATGGGCAAAATCCAGCGGCATAACCGGGATTAAAAGATATTAAGCCATTAGATCCTACCACAACTTGATTATACACGTTTCCGAAGAAACAAAAATTGAAAGGAAGAGGAATTAAATTGGTCCAAACATCATCTACTCCGATTGAGAACCCAATACCTGCATTGAAAGAATAGGGCGGATTGTAATCTATTGCACAAACATCATAAGAGGTAGTTGCTCCGGTTTCAAACACTTCACATTCTACTTGAAGTGGCCCGCAAGGGTCAAAACACATCGGGATAACAATATCTGCTTCACACTCAATGCTCGGACAGCCAGTAGGATCCGCAAAGTAACAAGGCGCTGGAGGTGGAGGCGGTGGCTCGGTACAAAAATTATAAGAAATAAATGACCCGCTAGCCATGGTGCCATTAAAAAGTAGATCGCCTTGATCATTGAAAATAGTAATGTTAGCCCCATTCCACCCATCGCCGAAAGAATCAAATAAGTTGAGAGTAAAACATCCTTCTTCGAGGCAAAGAGTAATTCCTCCAGGATAATTTGCAAATCCCGAACTCACCGTTACTCCTAAATTATTTACTACCGACCAAGAAATTTCCCCATCATAAATTCCGCCGCCGGCAACCAAAGAATAGATGCAATCTCCAGGAGGGGGTCCACCGTTACAAGCTGTATTTTGGGTAACGCTTAAAGTTGCGCATGAAGCATAGTTTGTACAAGTCCAATAATCAACCAAAACCCAAACGGTACCGGTAAAAGTTGCCGTCCAAGTTACAGTAGATTGCAAGCCACAACCATCATCATTCCAGCCTAAGGCGCCACCACCGATTGATGGATAAACCGTGATAAATGTATCCCAGCCACTTCCACAAGTGGCAAATGTGTATGAAGCGCCTTGGCATACATTAACGGTAACATATTCACCGCCCCAAATGCAATTGGTAGATTGGGTATTTCCTGGGCCAGTTGGATTGAGTGCTGTCCAAAAAAGGTTATTGTTTGCACATTGAGAAAAGGTATTCAAGTTGAGAAACAAGAACATACCCACGACAGAAAATCGCAGGATTTTAAAGTACAACGCAGTTGCGCCGTCATATTTGGAACAACATTGCAAGGCTAATATTCCGTTTAGATCGAGGTAAAGATAAGAATAAATTTCTGAAAGGGAAAGGGAAAGGGAAAGACATCCGAGTTAACGCAAAAAAGACGAATCCTATTCTTCAGAAATCAACACTCGAATATTGAAAGAATCACCTTCATTATTGCTGATTTTGAGCACATAAACACCCGTTTTCGGATTCTTGACTTCTACTAATAGATGTCCGTTTTCGGCATAAACATTGGTTTCCACTTTTTCACCTGAGGCGCTATAGAGCATCATTTGATAGATGTTAGTGGCCTCAATTCCCTTTATTTCAAAATTGCCATTGTTTGGATTTGACAAAACGATTGGGCCCGAGGAAGTTTCAAACCAACAGGAAATCAGCTCTGAATCGGTACTTTCTCCATTAAAATCTTCTTGTCTGAGGCGGTAGTAATTCCAACCATTTTCGGGTTTAGTGTCTTTGGCGGAATACCTTAGCAATTCCTGACTATCGCCCGAACCCTGCACTTCCAAAATATCTTTCCACTGCTCCAGATCAGTTGATCGCTCGATCACAAATCTTCGGTTATTCGATTCTGATGCTGTAACCCAGTTGAGCTCCACAGCAGCATTTTGAGCTTCACATGAAAAATCAAGCAGACTTACAGGCAATAAAAGAGGCTGGCATGAAACAATTGCTGTTCCACCAAACTGCAGCGGGACAGTGCTTGAAACAGAGCTCCAATTAGAAAAACAAATCAAATATTGCTCTCCGGCATACACATAAAGTGAAGGCTCAAAATTAGTAGGATCTCCGCCCGGAGGCAGAATATTAGCGAGACCGGTGCCGCCAAAAGAAACACCATTCCAATTACAACGAACAGGAGGAACTAAATTATAGTAAATGTCTTGACAGGCATCTGCATCATAGGGCCACATAATCCAATCATAAAATCCCACTTGCATACCGAGTCCGCCAAATGTAAAATCTAACCAACCTGAGCCGGAAATATTTACAATCATCCAGGTGGAATTGAGCTCACCATTCATTAAACAACCCCAATTAGTGGTGCCCCATGGATTATAAACCCCGATACCATACTCCGGATTTGAAACTGTTCCAAGTGTTGGGATTTCTAAAATATTTCCGTAGCCATTAGGATCAATGGCAAAATTTAAATCAGTACAAACGTTAACGGCATCAATACAATCACTAGCGGTAATAGGCTGAACTATACCACAATCTGCACCTCCAAAAGAAAACTCATAGGTGCCGTAACTTCCTGCAGGCAGGGTTCCAGATGTAACCGTATTCCCGAGATTATCATAAATCGCCCAAGCTGCAAAATCCCATCCATCGCCATAGGAATCATACATATTCATCACATAGCAACCAGTTTCAAGGCAAATGGCCGTTGAAGCAGGTGCCCAACCAGCGCCTATTGTGGCTCCCAAATCATTGTTAAGCGACCATGAAATTTCTTCATCGTAAAGTCCACCACCCACCACCATGGTATAATCGCAGCCTCCGCCTCCGCCACCGCAGTTTCCACCTCCAACGTCAACACTAACTGATCCAAATGACCCGCCGGGCATGCCGCCAGATCCTACCAAGTTTCCATTTGGATCGCTTACAGTAAAAACAGCTCCATTCCAGCCATCGCCATAAGAATCATACATCAGCATAGTGTAACATCCAGGAGGCAAACAAGCTGAAACAGATGTAGGCGCAAATCCACTTGCTACTGCCGTTCCGTTCTCATCGGTTAAAGTCCAACTTACCTCTGCATCCCATAATCCACCACCAACTGTGATATTAAATCCACAGTTTGGATTTCCCCCACAAGCACCTCCACCTATGGCAAAAGTTGCAGTCCCAGAAAACCCTGAATTCAGTGTTCCACTCCAAAGATTTTGCCCAAGATTGGAGGTAATTGTAAAAACTGAATTATTCCAACCATCGCCATAGCTATCGTACATGTTAAGTGTATAACAGCCGGCAGGCAAGCAATAAACTTGTGTAATGGGGGCAAATCCGGATGCCACTGTTACGCCGCCGCTATTCACGAGGCTCCAGCTAACTTCATTCGAATACAATCCAGCGGTTACGCTAATGGTATAATTGGAGCATTGACTTTTGGCTAATCCGGAAATACTGAGCAAAAATCCTAAGAGCAATAAATGATATGGAATTCTAAGAGGCATTTTACTTCAGGGCTGGCAGAGCCCCTGTTTCACAGGTTTTTGGATCAAGCAATGTAAATGACCCGGGTGTTTTTTCTCGAATAAAATAGCAATGAAGCGCAACAGAAAAAGAACTTAAAATGGTTCTGAGCTCTTCTTCCTGTATGGTCATATCTGTATTAAATTCAATATATCCATTTCGATTTTGCTGATCCAATCGCAGCAATTTAATCTCGGGAAGTTCAGATACTGCTTGTTTGATCTCGGCATAAACATCACGGCTATGAAGGCCTGAATACACGAATTGAGCAATTCTATTTGATTGCCCGTACAATGAAAAATGTACCGAAAAGCCCAAAAATAGCACGAACGGTATGGTTATCCTCTTATTTGTTAGCATTTTCACAGTCAAAGAAAGTAGGTGATTAAGACAAAATAAAATCGGAATTTAGCAAATAAATTCAAACCACGCAATGATTTCCATCACTGAGGCTCAAAGACTTGTTGACGACTGGATCAAAAGTCACGGCGTTCGATATTTCAACGAATTGACCAATATGGCACAATTAACCGAAGAGGTAGGCGAAGTAGCCAGAATCATTTCGCGCCGATATGGAGAGCAAAGTGAAAAGGAATCGGACAAAGGAAAAGATCTCGGTGATGAGTTGGCAGATGTACTTTATGTGCTCATTTGCCTAGCCAATCAAACGGGAATTGATTTGGAAAAAGCATTCATCAGCAATCTCGAAAAAAAGACACTACGTGATTCAGAACGCCATAAGAACAATGACAAACTACTTTAATCATCGATCGTTGCAAGTTGCATTTCTTGCCATTTTGATCAGTATTTCCGCATTTGGGCAAAAGAAAAAAAACAATGCTACACTTTCTGTCAGCCCAAGCACATTTGAATCCCGAATGAAGAGTTTTGAAGAGCGGGGCTTGCTGCAAAAAGAATCTCTGTTTTTGGGAGTTCCTGCCACTAACATCGGTCCAAGCATAATGAGTGGAAGAGTTGTAGATCTCGAAGTTGATCCATCCGATACCCATCATTTTTATGTGGCTTATGCATCAGGCGGATTGTGGGAAACCAAAAATAACGGAATGAGCTTTGATCCATTATTTGATCGTGAAGCAGTGATGACCATAGGCGATATTGCTGTTGATTGGAATTCAAAGGCCATTTGGATCGGAACTGGAGAGTGTAATTCAAGCCGATCATCCTATTCGGGAATGGGCATGTATTTGAGTGAAGACCAAGGCAAAACTTGGCAATTCAAAGGATTAGGCGAAAGTCATCACATTGGCAAAATAAGTATTAATCCTGCAAATCCGAATGATATATCGGTAGCAGTTTTGGGCCATTTGTACTCTTCCAATGCAGATAGGGGAATATATCGCACAACAGACAAAGGAAGATCCTGGCAAAAAGTGCTTTATATCAACGAAAATACCGGAGGAATAGATCTGGCAAGGGATACCGAACAAGCTGAAATCCTTTATGCATCATGCTGGGAAAGAGAAAGAAGAGCTTGGAATTTTTCAGAATCAGGCCTTGGCTCCGGAATTTGGAAAAGTTCCAACTCCGGTGCTCAATGGGAAAAAATTACTTCTATTGAAAATGGCTTTCCTTCGGGGCCAGATTGTGGGAGGATTGGATTAGCTTACTACAGTTATCTTGGAGAGAAAATTCTTTATGCTATGGTTGATAATCAAAGCCCAGGAGAAGAAAAAAAGAAAAATGAGACTACGACAGAATTAAAAAAGGACGACTTCAAAAATATGTCCATTGCACAATTCTTAGCTTTAAATGATTCTTTATTAAATAAGTATTTAAAACAAAATGGATTTCCAAACAAATATGATGCTAAATCTTGCAAAGACCTTGTTTCAAGAGATAAAATTAAAGTAATCGATTTATTTGATTATTTACATGATGCGAATGAGGAATTATTCAATGTTCCTGTTAAAGGAGCCGAAGTTTACAAACTGGAAGGAAATCGCTGGATAAAAACGCATGATTCTCCTTTGGATGATGTTGTATATTCCTATGGCTATTATTTCGGATTAATTCGTGTACATCCCAAGTTCCCAAACCGCTTATATATTGCGGGTGTACCGCTGCTTTACTCACAAGATTTTGGCAAAACATTCCATTCATTAGACTTTGATAATGTTCACGCAGATCATCATGCACTTTGGATCAATCCTGATAAAGATGCACACCTCATTAATGGCAATGATGGAGGCTTGAATATTAGTTATGACAATGGTAAAAATTATATTAAATGTAATTCTCCCGCAGTAGGACAATTCTACACAGTGAATGTAGATGATGCGCAGCCGTACAATGTTTACGGAGGATTACAGGATAACGGAGTTTGGAAAGGTCCATCCAAATATAATTACAGCACCGCTTGGCATCAAGAAGGCAAATATCCTTATGAATCTATTATGGGTGGTGACGGCATGCAGGTTCAGGTTGATAAAAGAGATAATTCTACTATTTACACCGGCTATCAGTTTGGGCATTATTACCGCATTAGCAATGGGGGAGCTGAGATGCATTACATCCATCCGAAGCATGATTTAGGAGAAAGGCCATTGAGATGGAATTGGCAAACTCCAATTCATCTCTCTATTCACAATCAAGACATCCTGTATATGTGTTCCAATCGTTTTCATCGCAGTATGGATCAGGGCAACACATGGGAAACACTCAGTGATGATCTGACCCAAGGGGCGAAAGAAGGAAATGTACCCTTCGGCACCCTAACATGCATTCATGAGTCTCCTCTTCAGTTCGGGCTCATTTATGTTGCTTCAGACGATGGATTAATTCATGTGAGTAAAGACGCTGGAAATACTTGGGCAAGAATTGACGCTACACTTCCTCAAAACATGTGGGTGAGTAGAATAAAAGCCTCCAATCACGACAAAAACCGCGTTTATGTTACTTTAAACGGATACCGCAAAGATCATTTCGAGTCTTATGTGTACCGTTCTGAAAATATGGGAAAAACCTGGCAAAGAATTGGCAACAATTTACCTGAAGAACCCATAAATGTGTTGCTTGAAGATTCCAAAAATCCCGAATTGCTTTATGTTGGAACCGATCATGGCTTGTATCTAAGTACAAACGGAGGTTCGGGTTTTATTGCCTTAGCCAATATGCCAGCGGTTCCAGTGCATGATCTCGCTGTGCAGGAGCGCGAGGAAGAGTTAATTGTAGGAACACATGGAAGAAGTTTATACAAAATTCCTTTAAAGGAAATACGGGCGGTGGCTGATTGGAAACCAGATACACTGGCTATTCTGGCCATTGCAGACACCAAACACTCCACTTCATGGGGCGAGTCATGGTCTAAATGGATAGAGCCTGAAGATCCGACCATTACCATTTCGGTATTTCAAAACGCATCAGCGCCATATTCACTTGAAATTATAACAGATTCAGGAATCACTGTTCAAATGAAAAGTGGTGTTTTTGAAACAAAGGGACTGAATTACTTCCAAATAATTCCTATAGTAAATCCTAATGTATTTGAAGCTTATATTGAGGATTTGAAAGAACAAAATATAGATAAAATACCAGAGCCGGCTAAAAATGGAAAAACCTATTTATTACCGGGGAAATATCAGGTTAAAATTACTTGTGGTGATAAAATTGCTGCATCAGAATTCATAATAACGAATCCTGAATAATGCATTCAACGTAAATCGGGAGGAATAGTGCAAACCGGGATGGGAATCATTTTGTGTTGGTTGGCTTTGTTAAGTCTTTTGTAAATTTTGAGCACTTGCATTTGACGTTCTGAAATTGCGGATGGATCCTGCTTAAGTTGATCAAATTTCATGGCCCATTCCAATTCAGGATAAGAAGCTCCAATTTGATCTTCATCTGTGCGATCATCGCCCCATAATCCATCTGTGGGTGCAGCGTTCATAATTTCTTCATTCACGTTTAAAGCCGCTCCAACTTCATAAACTTCGGATTTAAGTAAATCAGCAATTGGACTTAAATCCACACCACCATCTCCGTATTTGGTGTAAAAACCAACACCAAAATCTTCAATTTTATTCCCGGTACCTGCCACTAAATAGCCATGCATTCCGGCGAAGTAATAGAGCGTTGTCATGCGAATTCTGGCTCTTGAATTAACCAGGGCCATATCCCGTGCGCCTGCCTTTTCTACCTTTGGCATAGCCTCAACAAAAGCGTCAAAAATACCGCTTAGCTGAACCGATGCAGAGTTAACATTGGGGAATTCAGATTCAAGTTCTCGGATATGTTTCCAGGCTCGATTCACTTGAGAAGGATGCTGATGAATTGGCATTTCGATCAGTAGAACAGG
>JBDNHP010000588.1:0-3280 GCA_041688765.1 Flavobacteriales bacterium | reverse complement strand
TGGCACTATGGATGAGTTTGGGAAATTATCTACTATAAAAGAACATCCTAATAAATATCCTTCTTCAAAAGAAATGATAAAGGAACTGTTGACAGACCACGAAACAATTATTGTTATGCTACGCAAAGATGTTGATGATTGTACTGCAAAATATAAGGATGCCGGCACCTCAGATTTTCTAACAGGCTTGATGGAACAACATGAAACCATTGCATGGACTTTAAGAAGATATTTAAATTAAACGATTGAAAATTGGAAAATGAAAAAATTAGAAAACAAAGTAGCAATTATTACAGGTGGAGCTGGTAGCATTGGGAAAATTACAGCTAAAGTATTTTTAGACGAAGGTGCTAAAGTAATGTTGGTTGACCTTTCTGAAGAAAGCCTAAAGGAAGCTGTAATGGAATTGAAAAGTGCGAATGTAAAATATTGCGTTGCTGATGTTTCAAAAGCAGTTGAAGTTGAGCACTATGTTAATGAAACAGTTAAGGTGCTTGGAAAAATCGATGTCTTTTTTAACAATGCTGGAATTGAAGGTGTAGTAAAACCAATTATTGATTACCCCGAAGAAATGTTTGACAAAGTGATTGCTGTAAATGTAAGAGGAGTTTGGCTGGGCAATAAATATGTGTTGCCTCAGATGAATGACGGAGGAAGCATCATTATCACATCTTCCGTTGCAGGATTGCTTGGAAGCCCCAATGTTAGCGCCTACATCACCAGTAAACATGCCAGTGTGGGTATTATGCGAGCTACAGCAGTTGAAGCTGCGCCTAGAAAAATTCGAGTAAACAGTGTTCACCCCTCTCCTGTGGATAATCGAATGATGCGTTCACTGGAAGAAGGATTTTCGCCTGGGCATGGAGCCGCAGTAAAAGAACAACTGGAGTTGACCATACCTCTCGGGCGATATGCAGAGCCCATAGATATTGCAAAACTGGTTTTGTTTCTGGCTAGCGATGATAGCCAGTTTATTACTGGCACCACTCAGGTAGTTGATGGTGGGATAAATGTTCAATGAGAATTGAATCATTAAAATATTCGATAGTCAATATTAATGAACTAAATAAAAAACATGGCACATATCTCAATACTATCCTCAAGCGTGCGAAATGGCCGCAAGAGTCATCGGGTATCGCTCTATCTTGAGCATTATATAAAAGAAAATAAACTGGCTGAATGCGAAATTATTGATTTGAGAGATTACAAATTTCCAGTCTTTGACGAGCGATTGAGGTTACAGAAAAACCCAACTGAAATGATGATTCAATTTGCCGAGAAGATAAAATCATCAGATGGGGTAATCATAGTTACGCCAGAGTATAATGGTAGTATTCCGGCAAGCTTAAAAAATGTAATTGACCTCTTATACGATGAGTGGCATCACAAGCCAATTGCTATATCTACAGTTTCATCTGGTTTATTCGGCGGCTCACAGGCCTTGGTTACTTTACAATTTGTGCTTTGGAAAATGCATGCCTGGACCGTGCCGGCTACCTTGCCGATAGCCAGCGTAGCGGAAATGTTTGATAATGAGGGTGTTGCTGGCAATAAGGATGTAGTAGATAATCTTGCAAGTATTTTCATTAACGAACTACTGTGGTGCACGGAGGCTAATAAACGAATGACGGAATCGCCCATGTTAACAAATACCTCACAATAATAAATCACAATTAAAATGACAACAAAATTGATAACCCAGGAATTAATTCAAGAGTTACTGTCAGTGGTGGAAGGACCCTGCATCTCTCTCTATATGCCCACGCATCGCAGTCACCCTGAAAATACACAGGATACAATTCTATACAAAAATCTCGTCAAACAGGTGAAGGAATCTTTAAATGAAAAGTATCCGACAGCCGATATTCACAAATTATTGGAACCATTCGAAACCCTAGCCAGTGATAATGAATTCTGGAAGTATACAAGCGATGGCTTAGGTGTTCTGGGTTCTCCAGGACGGTTCGAAGTGATTCATTTATACATGCCTGTTGAGGAGTTGGTGATTGTGTCGGATAGCTTTCACACCAAAGCACTTCGGCATTTTTTGCAATCGGCAGATCGCTATCAGGTGCTGGCCTTATCCATGGATGCTATCCATCTTTATGAAGGCAATCGACATTTCCTAGTTGAAATCACTCTGCCTGAAGATTTCCCAAAAACAATGGAAGAAACATTGGGCGCGGAATTAACCGACAAACATTCTACTGTAGCCTCCTATGGCGGAGTGGGGAGCAACAGCACAGATATGCATCATGGGCACGGTGGCAAAAAAGATGAAGTGGATACTGATGCTGAACGATTTTTTCGTGTGGTTGCCGATTCGGTTTACGACCGCTATTCAAAGCAAGGTGGTTTGCCACTAGTACTGGCAGCGTTACCTGAGCACCATAATCTTTTTAATCAGGTAAATAGAAATCCGTTCGTGTTGCACAAAGGAATTGAAATCAATCCTCAATCTGTTTCAATTGAAAAAATGGCACAGTTATCCTGGGAAAAGATGCGTTCCATATATGCAGAAAAGCTGGAGACGCTAGCAGGAAAATTTAATCAGGCAAAGTCTGCTGGCTTGGGCAGTGACAATATAGATGAGGTGATTAAAGCAACGGAAGCCGGTAGAGTAGATATACTCCTTATTGAAGCACATCGTGTTATTGCCAAAAGGCTAAGAAATAAAGTTACAGGTACATTTAAAATGACCGATTTAACACAGCCCGTGTTAGACGATCAACTGGATAATGTAAGTGAACTAGTAACAAAAATGGGGGGCTCTGTAGTAATTATACCAAAAGAGCAAATGCCTTCGCAGACTGGTCTTGCGGCCATATTTCGCTATTGAACTATAATTTTAACTTTAAAATATACAACATGATCATACAATTTAATACAGATAAAAACATAGACGGAAACGCAGAATTTACTGCTCCTTATGTAGCCCAGATAAAAGATGAATTTACCAGGTACAATCATCTCATTACTCGTATTGAAGTTCATCTTTCAGATCAGGATGGTAACAAAAATGGATTGAACGCAATGCATTGTATGATTGAAGCGCGCTTAGAAGGCCGCCAGCCCATAGCCGTTAATAATCAGGCTAATACGCATGACCAAGCCGTAGCAGGTGCAATTGATAAATTGGCAACATCTTTAGATACAATCATTGGTAAGATTAGCAATCATTAGGCATAATAATGAAATCTTATACATGAAAGATGTAGAGCCTACCGCTTAGAATTACAAGCCCTCCAATGGTCCGTAGCGCGCCATAATGATTGGACTG
>JBDNHP010000587.1:0-1458 GCA_041688765.1 Flavobacteriales bacterium | reverse complement strand
CGAAACCGAATTCATCGGTTGCGAGGCAGAGTTGGGGCAGTTCGGGCTGAAAAAATGCATCACCGAACCATTGGTTCGGCTTGGGAAAACCGCTGGTGACGGCTCCGTTTTCAAGGTTGACCCAGCTCAGTTTTTTGTATTCCTCCAGGATCAGTAATTTATCTTCACTCGGATGCAGCCGGATAGTGCATTGCTCGTTGGCTGCTGAAATTCTTTTTGGTTTCGAATCGCGCTGGAGCGATATGCAGTATATTCCCGCTCCAGAAGGTTGATCTTTTGCCCATTCTGCTTTCATTTTCACATTGCCGCTCAGATATACCTCGTTTCTTTTTTCTGAAACTGCTAATCCTTTCAACTCATTTTGAAAGTCGGGGCCAGTGCGGATTAGCTCGTATCCTCCCGGTTTTAGCTCCCACACAAAAAAGCCGTACCCAACCGCAGACCAGTCATTTTTCTTGCTAAGGCGTGAAAAATGAGCATAGAGATACTTGGAATGCGCCGAGAAGTAGATATTCTCCAATTGAACAGTATCCGGAATGGCGAGTCGTTGACATTTAAATGTCTGGAGATCAATTACTTCAATCCCATCGCCCATATTATAACCTAGAGCTGCGCGTTGCGCCTCGTTTGCACTTGCCATGCAACGCACACTTCCATGGTCTGCTACTTTGAACATGGGTGAAATAGCCCTTTGGATCAATAGGGTATCTAGGGTCTCAATATTAAAATTGTACCCATCTGTCAGCCGTTGAATTAACCCATTGTCCTTGTTCCAGTGAAGAAAAGTACTTATCAAATGCCCATTTAGTACGCGAACCAGGCGATGCAGCATGCGGTACTGGGGCCAGTCGAACAGTTGAAGCGTGATGGAATCATTTCTCATGGATTCCACGAGCAAAATATCCGAGTTGCCTGGATGAAATTGAATACTTCTAACTATGCCTGTTACATAAAGATTTCGTAAAAGCTGATCTCTTTTTGCATCCCAAATCTTGATGTTCCCTTCTCTGTCACCCGTAGCCAGCAGCAAGGTGTCGATCGGATCGAATGCGAATGCGGTTATACCCGATGAATGTCCGCTTTGAACAAGCATTTCGAAACCAGCATCATTTTGAGCCGGTAATCGGGTGGGACAGAAACAAAGCAGCAACAAGGAGATGTGAAGTTTTTTCATATGCGGATTTCGAATTCATCATTATTTGCGAATGCAAGTATAATACTTAGATACTTTTGCCGGGACAAATAAATTCCCGGCCAATTTGATTCAAATAAGGGTTTTTTATTCGTAAAAATTAACAGACTGAGATTTTATTTCATTTTTTTTGGCTAAAAGTTTGCTGACAGCAACTTTTTTATATACCTTTGCATCATCATTAGTTCTTTGAATTTTAGTTTACTACCTAAACCTGCATTTGATTTGTTTATGGTGTACTCTTTCACGCCTGTAAAAAGGCTTCT
>JBDNHP010000586.1:0-3295 GCA_041688765.1 Flavobacteriales bacterium | reverse complement strand
TCGCTTTAAACATAAATCTTGCTGAAATTAATTCAGCTATACATAATGATTTTGGCTACTATATTGTTGCTGAAGAGAATGAATTGCGATCCTTTTTCTATGATGGAAATGGGAATTTTACTGTGCTTGGCATATCTGTACCCGGCGACTACACAGGCCTCGTGCATGAAAAAGTAAGTGGGGCATTTCTCGCTCTTTTTAATGATCAAATTCAATATTTTGATAACAATCTTAATCTAGTAAATACCTTGGTGACTCCTTCAGGTACAGAACGATTTGGGATATTATACAATAAATAATTAGCTATTTTCTAAGTATACTAATTGGTCCATTTTCTCGTTAAACTCCTTTCATATATACTATCAATCAATTACCAAGCAAATGAAACATTGCCTTTATCTCGTATTTTTAATCCTGTTTGCAAGTTCTTGTGCAACGAAAAGTAAATCATCCGCATATTTAAGAGTTGCAGGAAATGTGAAGGAGCAATTTACTGAATATGATGAATTGTTTTCACGTTTTGAAGCAGGGAATGTAAGCATGCCAATCCTCTCGGAAGCAAACGATAAAGGGTATTTGGACGTCTCTGAAAGTGATAAATTTCAAGAAAAAAAAGAACAGAATCGAGTAGTAATTTATAATGCAAATTTACGGATCGAAGTAAAATCACCTGACAGCTGTAATTCTCATCTTGAAAGAATTGCTGAGCAAAATGGAGGGTATTTAGTTTCATTAGGAAATCACAGATCAGTGATTCGTGTAAAGGCGGAAAATCTGAACAAAGCAGTGGATGATGTGAGTAATTTGGGCAAAATTCTAAATAAAACCATTTACGGTGAAGATGTTACGGAATCGTTTATCGACAGCCAAATTCGTTTGGAGAATGCCAAAAGTGCAAGGAAAAGATATCTTGAACTATTGGAAAAAGCCGAGAATGTTGAGGCAGCACTAAAAGTTGAAATTGAATTGGAGCGTTTAAATGGTCTAATTGATATGTATGAAGGGACAATTAGGAAATTATCACATCTCAATGAATACTCAACTCTAACAGTTGACCTTGAAGAGAAAGTAAAGCCGGGAATATTAGGGTATATCGGAATTGGCCTTTGGTCTGGTGTAAGATGGCTTTTTGTGAGATAATATTAATAATTAAATAAATAAATTATTCCGGCTTTGAACGATATAAAGGTCCCTGCCACACTCCCCTGCCATAAGTGCCAACAATTAATTTATTTGTTACTGTATTAATTGCAAGGCTGATTATATAAGTCCCCGGCAATCCATCAAGAATAGTCCATTCCTTTTCACGTTTGCTGCGCGTCATGATTCCATAGTTTGTACCGAGGTAAATTCTTTCTTCAGGGTCGCGATGATCAATGATAATACTTTGTGCTTGACACATTCCCAAATTTGCACTTATATCGTGGTATTCGGTTCCGTCAAATCTCCAGCACTTTCCACTTTGCTCAAAGCCACCAAAAACGATAAAGAATTTATTAGAATCGTCGGGATCAATTGTTAGCCCATTTAGCCAACCATCACGTGGTAATGGGAGCTCCCTCCATATAACACTCTCAGGATCTTCCTCATTTACGTTATCAGTTTTGAGTAATAAATGTCTTCCCTCCCCTCCTTTAGGAATGGCGTATACATAAGCAACATCGGGGAAATTTGGACTTAGGTGAATTCTATAAGCCATAATCCACTTTTCATCCAACTTTTTCACATTTAATATTTCTTGCCAAGTATCGCCCATGTCAGGACTCCGCAGTACTTTGTCTGCAGCAAAAAGGATTGTGTTAGGCATGGAAGGATTAGATACAATCCAAGTATGCCAAGGACCGGAGCTGTTTCCCGTTTTCATAGAAGCATCAAAAGTTTCTCCATCAACACATCTCCTTACGGAACCTGTTTGTGCTGTTACAAACATCACATCAGGATTATCTGCGTGAATTATATTTTCAAATCCATCACCAAAATTAGTATGATACCATTTGCCGCCTTTCAGCAAATTGCATCCCACATCGTAACCCCCAAATAGTATTTGTGTTTCTTGTTGCTGAGCCACGGAAACACCAAAAACATTGGCAGCACCAATTCCGAAACATCGGTTTTGCCAATTAATTCCAGCATCAATGCTGTAGGAAACACCTCCATCATGTCCTGCCCAAACTGTGTTTCCATCAGGTGAAAACTGCAAGTGGTGGATGTCATCATGCATCTGGTTTTCCTTAACTTTTTCGAAATTTAATCCGCCATCAATGGATCGGTAAACAGGATGCACGTTTCCAACCATTACTAAATTTGGATCAATAGGAGAAATTGCAAATGCTCTAGCTCGAGATGCTATCATGTTGTTCATCCCTTGCTTTAACGATCGAATGAACTCCCATTTTCCGGTTTTCAAATTGTATCGCTGCAAACTTGCTTCTCCAAGTTCGCGGGTATCCCAGGACTTCATAGTGGTAATTGCACAATAAATGTGATCAGGGTCGGCAGGGCTGATCTCTGTGCTAATTCTTGGCCAAACGTATACGCTGTCTTCCGGATAACTTGGCAATTCAATTTTCTTCCACTTCTTTCCTGCATTAATACTAATGTGCAATTCAGTACCGGAAACAATTATAACATTTGGATCCCAAGGTAAAATTTCAATATCATACAAAAAAGGGGAGAGCACTTTTCGCCATCTGACATTGTCGGCTTCTGCACTCGCATTGCGAGTTGCAAAGAGTCCTTTGTTGGTGCAAACCCATACCAGATCAGGGTTTTTAGGATGACAAATCACTTTACAAGCTCGTGTGTAATCCCAAAGTACTTCGGAAACCGGAATCGATTTATTGAATTTCCAACCACTGATATTTTCCCAGTTCTTACCAGCATCTGTGGTTCGCCATACACCATCTGAAAACTGAAAAGTATCGTCGCCATCTCCAGTTGCAATAAACCATCGGTCGTTATTTTTAGCATCAATGGAAACAGAAGCAACACCGGCAACAGGGAGTTGGTCGGTACCAGCCACATTCCAGTTCTCTCCATTATCAATGCTTACAAAGAGTCCACCAGTAGGTGAACAAGCAAAAATTCGATTTGGATTTAGAGGGTCAACTAATAAGAAATTGATTCTACCAGTTCCATTTCCTCTGTTGATTGCATAAGTTGGGATAGCCTTTCCACCGGGATTGAGTTCTTCAGGCATTTCATTTGGTCCGAGGCATTCCCAATTCCATTTTAATTCTGGCACATCTCGGCGGAGAATCAAAGACTGTTGAAATTGTTGAAATTGAGTGATTTC
>JBDNHP010000003.1:0-4672 GCA_041688765.1 Flavobacteriales bacterium | reverse complement strand
TGTTTTCCATAAGCCTCTTTTATTTATGTTTCCTTACACAGACTATTAGTCTTTCCTGACACAATTTATTTTACAGTTCAATCTTTTCTTTCCTGCTCATCTTGCTTCTTCTTCTCGTCTTTTGCTAGCTTAATTAATTCTTTTAGCGTACCGGTATCATTTACAATCACTTTACTATTTTTTATAGCATTACTCTCCGACACTAATTTCAAATCCATTCCAAATTTATATTCCACTTTTCCTCCTTTGCGGATAAGTGGGCCTATACTTTTAAAAATGTCGGAAAACGAAATACGCAGAGGCAATAGTAGTTCCGTACTGTCCTGTTGTTTAATATCAATTGCTCCCAATTCTGCTCCGGTTACCCAAGGATTGTCAGCGAGCGAAAATTTGTATTGTAAATCTTTTAACTGGAAAGGAAATTTATTCCTGTTTCCTATGATCACTTTTAAAAACAGGGTAACACCCTTCAGGTTGAGCGAATCGTGATATACTTCTTTCAGCCGTGCAGTGGGCATATAAAACAAGGGGAGCAGCTTCTCTGCATCGATATCAAATTTCTTTTTGAAAGGTATGTGTGTATAAAAAGTAGTTTGAATGCGGTACACCACACTGTCTTTTCCCTGTTCATCTGCTTTTCTGAGCGTAGAGAACAATGTATCGTTATTAATAGTTACTGGCAGCTCAATCCAGGTGCTGTCCCATTTTCGTATGGTGACTGATTTTCTATAAGTGCTTTTTATCACCTCCACATCACCGATAAATAGTTTATATTGAAGACTATCGGCCGTAAGATTAAAAAACAGTGGATTGTGAATAAACAATTTTGCATGCATGTTGATTTTATCCGAACTCAAATAAGTTATTTCAATAACTCCTATCTCAAGACGAGGAATTAACAAGGTGCGGTAAGGGCTTTTACTTTTTGAATAATGATAAAATTGCAACACAAAAATTACTGCAATTGGCAGTAGAATTAAAACAAGTAACACAAGTAGTATCCGTTTAGCTTTCATGAAAATTTGCGATTAAATGTATGGTTTCATCCGTGCAACATTTCACTTCTTTAATTTATTCACCTGATAAAATTTCTTTGGATTGGCTTTTAAGTTTTCTACCATTTTGGGCAAGGTATCACGCAAACCGTGTTTGGGTTTCCATCCCAACAACTTTTTAGCCTTTGAACTGTCCATTTCAAAATGGTCATCGGCCAGGTCGATCATCCATGGTTTTATAAAGGCTTTTCCAAATAGATTTTGCATAAATGCCCCAACTTTGGCAAACCACTTTGGGATATGGATAATAGGAGATTTTTTACCATTAATTGCTGTACTAATAATATTCTGCAATTCTAGGTAGGTAAGGGTCTCATCATCACCAATATTAATTACCACTTCTGTTTGTAGGTCAATTCGTTTGTGTATGGCCAAGACTATTGCATCGATGAGGTCATCGCGGTGCACATAGGTGCTACCATGAGCTGTATTGGCGGGATAGAGCCGTGATGAAATTTGCTTTTCGTAGATGCGCTGAATTTGATTAGTGATGGGAATTGAACTGCCCTCTTCACTATACACACCCGCTATTCGCATCATCACTATAGGAATTTCGCCTCGTTTTTCGCGCATTACTTTTTCAGTAGTAACTTTAGATTTCGGATAATCCCATTTAGGTTCCAATGGTGATTCTTCAGTGATGAGAACTCCAGGGGAGGAAGGTTTATAAACCAGCATACTGCTTGAAAAAATGAATTGCTCCACTTCAAAATCCTGTAAGTATTTCAGCATTCGTTCAGTGCCTTTCACTGTCACTTTATCATACAAATCGGAGGGTTCACCTAAAAAATCATAATATGCCGCAAGATGAACAACCGAGGCTATTTTGTTACCATAGGCGTATCGCAGCCTTTTGAATCCAAAGTCCATTCGTTCATCGCTAGTTAGATCCACACATACACATTCTGCTTCTACAGGCGGATTAGGATAGCCAGCTTGGTCAAATCCAACGACATGGTATTTTTTAGCAAGTTTATGAATTAAGGCCGAGCCTATCATTCCACTGCTTCCTGTCACAATTACTACTTCGGTTTTATTTTCCATTATATTGTGCTGTATAGCCTCCATCAATTGTGTAATATGAACCCGTTACAAAAGAAGATTTTGAAGAACTTAACCAAAGCACCAATTCAGCAACTTCTTCGGCAGTGCCTAATCTGCCAATGGGCTGAAGTCCAGCTAAGGATTTTATCGTGTCTTCATCTAGAGAATCGGACAGTAAAGTAGTATCGATATATTCTAGACCCACAGCATTGACGCGAATTTGCTTATCAGCATAATCGAGTGCAGCGGTTTTGGTAAGTCCCACTACACCATGTTTCGCAGCAACATATCCAGGTACGTTTTTAGAACCAACCATACCAAGTGTAGAGGCCATATTTACAATACTTCCACCTTCGCCAGTGGTTAAGATTGCAGGAATTTGATAACGCAAGCCATAAAATACACCCGAAAGATTGACACTTATAATTTTATCACAGCTGTTTATGGGAAACTCTCCATTTGGAGCCAGATCTCCACCAATACCCACATTATTGCATGCAATGTGCATTCATTTACATTCTAATACGTGATCAAATTATTATAATTATGTGCTTCATAATTTCCGTTGTAGCACCACTTTGTAACAATAATCAGGAAGAATTAACCTTAAGACCTCAGTTAATATCTACTAAGGATCATTCTTCTTTTTAGGTCTATTCTTTTTCTCCTTTAAGTGCTTTTAAAAGCAACTTGGCCACTGCTTCCGAAGAACCTGGATTTTGACCTGTAATTAATAAACCGTCTTCTATCACATAAGATGCCCAATCATCTCCTTTGGAGTAATGAGCGCCATGTTTTGTGAGTTCATTTTCAAGTAAAAAAGGAACTACGTTTGTCAATTTTACGGCCTCTTCCTCAGTATTTGAAAAGCCTGTTAATTTTTTACCTTTCACAAGAGGTTCTCCGTTAAGTGCTTTTGCATTAATTAACGCGGCTGGCGAATGACATACAAAAGCAATTGGTTTTTCATGATTGTAAAATGTTTCAATTAATTTAATGGAGTTTTCATCAGTTGCTAAGTCCCATAAAGGGCCGTGACCGCCAGGATAAAAAACAGCATCATAATCCTCCTGTTTTACATCGCTCAGTTTTAACGAATGAGCTACTTTGTCAATTAAGACATTGTCTGCATAAAACCTTGCAGTAGCAGCAGTTTGAGCATCTTTCAATTCACTTTTGGGATCAACCGGTGGCTGACCTCCTTTTGGTGACACAATTGCTATTTCAGCTCCGCCATCTGCCAAAACATAATAAGGCGTTGCAAATTCCTCGATCCAAAAACCGGTTTTTTCTTCTGTATTTCCCAATGCACTGTGGGATGTTAATACCATTAATACTTTCATGTGTTTAATATTTATTTTTTTTGGTTAAAACGTACATTACTATTCCGTTGGAATACTTTGTGCGTATTGTTAAACTTTTACAATCATTTTCCCTTGATTTTTTCCGGCAAACAAATCAATAAATGCCTGAGGAATGTTATCAAAGCCTTCAATAATCGTTTCGGTATAGGCAATTTTATTTTCGTTGAGCCAGGAGGCTAATTGCTTTGTGGCAGACGGAAAATATTCTGAAAGATCGCTAATGATAAACCCTTTCATAGTGGCGCTTTTAGTTAAAATTATGGATTGCAATCTAGGGCCAAGTGGAACATCCGCTTTATTGTACAGGGAGATTTGACCACAAACGGGCAATCTTGCATACTTATTAATGTTTGCCAAAACGGCATCTGAAATTTCGCCACCAACATTGTCAAAATAAATATCTACTCCTTCAGCGCAGGCACTTTTCACGGCTTCTTTTAAATCTTTAGTTGTTTTATAATTTATGGCGTGGTCAAATTTGAAGGTCGATTTTAGTAACGCAACTTTTTCATCCGAACCTGTTATGCCAACCACTTTACAGCCCAACAATTTGCCAATTTGACCTACGACAGTTCCAACCGCTCCGCCCGCCCCTGACACTACGATTGTTTCGCCTTCTTTCGGCAATCCCATTTTTACTAATCCTAAATATGCGGTGAGCCCAGTCATACCTAAAATGCCCAGATAGCTTGATAATTTAACGTCGCTACTACTTTCTATTTTATGTAATCCTTTTCCATCCGAAGTTTGATATTCACGCCAATCCAAATTGCCTGAAACAAAATCTCCTTTTTTGAAATTATCATTTTTGCTGTCTATCACTTCAGCTATCACTCCTGATTGTATAGGTTTATGTAACTCAAATGGAGGGACATATGATTTAGCGTCATTCATTCTGCCCCGCAAATAAGGATCTACCGAAACATAGGTTGTCTTCAAAAGAATCTCAGCGTCTTTCGCTTTAGGATCTTCTTCGTTAGTGATTTTAAAATCATTAATAGTGGGTATTCCGTGGGGCCGTTTGTTAAGGAGAATTACTTTATTCATATTGAAATTATTTTTAGATGGTAGTACATTTAAATGGGATAAAATAAATTTAATTAAACTGTGCGAGGTTCCGCAATAGTGTAATGCGTATTGCTTAATGCCTGCTGCAACCTATCAGCGCTAATTGCTTTCAAAGAAGTAATTTCTACTTCATTCTTTGCC
>JBDNHP010000585.1:0-2041 GCA_041688765.1 Flavobacteriales bacterium | reverse complement strand
TGGCTCAAAAAGAATTGTTTATCCTGCTGTTGCACTTTCCCTGCTTTTCATTGCGTTTATTTTGCCTCTATATCAAGTCATAACCGATGCTTTTAAAAATCTCGACTTGATAAATAGTAAACAATTTATTGAAATGTCTATAAACTCTTTATTATTGGCATTTAGCGGGGCTATAATTGTGATTATTCTCAGTTTTATAGTCATTTTTGGACAAAGAATTAACGACAATAAGCTATTGAATTTATTATCCCGAAGTTTCGCAATCGGCTATGCATTGCCTGGTGCTGTTATTGCGGTTGCCGTAATGCTTATTAGTAGCAGAATTGATGATGCTTTAGGTAGTTATTTAATAGGAGGAAGTATTGCAGGATTGCTTTTTGCTTTCACCGTTAGATTCATCGCCATTGGCTATAACAATTTGAGTTCAGGATTTGAAAGACAAGCCAAAAATTCGGAGAATGCTGCTTTAAGTTTGGGACAATCGCCAAGCAAAACATTATTTAAAGTAAACATTCCAATTTCTAAAAGGATTTTACTGGCGGCATTTATACTCGCTTTTGTGGATATGGCCAAGGAATTACCATTAACTCTGATTCTGAGACCTTTCAATTTTCATACTTTTTCTACTAAAGCTTTCGAATATGCCAGTGATGAGATGTTAGCAAAAGCTGCACTACCTTCGCTGTTTATCATTTTGCTTGGTGCATTGCCTGTTATTTTATTAAATCGAAGCCTTAGGAATTAATGAGTACTCTCGTCAAATTTGAAAATATTAGCAAGCGATTTGGCAAGGTAAAAGCTGTTGATCAGCTTAGTTTTGATTTGAAAGAAGCTGAGATAATAACCGTATTAGGTGAAAGTGGCAGTGGGAAATCTACCCTGCTCAGATTACTGGCAGGATTCGAAAAGCCTGAAGAAGGTAAGATTCAATATGCCAATGAGATTTTGAGCTCAAACAATATTTTCGTCCCACCTCATAAACGCAAGTTTGGGATGGTGTTTCAGGATTTTGCACTTTTTCCACATCTCAACGTAGAACAGAATATTGGATTTGCTATTGAAGGAAATGCCAAACATGAACGAGTTAAAGAATTGTTACGAAGTGTAAATCTTGTAGATATAGCCAAGCGCTATCCGCATGAGCTTTCAGGTGGACAACAACAAAGGGTTGCCATGGCGAGAGCTTTGTCTATTGAACCGGAACTATTATTACTCGATGAGCCGTTTAGCAGTCTTGATCAAAGTGTGCGTTTCATGCTCAGACGAGAGGTTGAACGTGTGATCAGAGCCTATAGAAAATCAGCTTTAATAGTTACACATGACTCCGTTGACGCTTTAGATTTAGCAGATCGTATTTTAATACTCAAAAATGGAAAATTGGAGCAATTTGGAACACCTGCCGAAGTTCTAAATTCACCTAGCAGTATTTATGTGGCCGGATTATTTGGACCTGTAAACATCATCAATTCGAAATCAGATTCTGAAATTAGGTATTTCAGACCATGGGAAGCTGAATTGAAACGCGGGAAAGACGGGGATCTTCATGGTATTGTTGAAAAATCAGTTTTCACAGGAAATAACTTCCGCACATTCATTTCAGTTCAAGATACTACCTTTGTCATAGATTTTAATGAATTTATTGCTCAGGGAGAAGCGGTGAGTATTTTGCCAATTGCATCCCTGATTAAAACCACCCGAATATGAGTAACAGTCGTTTAGACATGATTCTTGCAATGATGAGAAGCAATCCCGGCGATGCATTTTTACGTTATGCAGCAGCTTTGGAATATAAAAAGGCTGATGATCATGTGGAGAGCATCCGTATTCTGAAGCAACTTGTAAAAGATATTCCCACTTATTTGCCTTCTTATTATATGCTTGGAAGTATTTTGACAGAAAAAGGTCAAACTGATAAAGCTATCCTAATTTTTAAAGAGGGCAAGGAAATCGCTAAAAAGCAAAACGATTCTAAAACCTTAGGCGAGCTCTCAGAAGCCTTGATGTTGTTAGATATTTATGATGATGAAGAGGCTTGAAAATA
>JBDNHP010000584.1:0-3417 GCA_041688765.1 Flavobacteriales bacterium | reverse complement strand
TACCGCTACCGGCTCCATGAAAATATATCTCAATGGAAACCTATGGCATAGTGGTATCGACCGTGATAATAGCATGGCGGGTATTGCGAAATTTTCAATTGGTGCTGCTGCGGGTTGGTCTAATTTTTACAATGGTAGAATAGATTATTTCAATATGTTTTCTAAGGAATTGGATCAATCGGTAATTCAGGATTGGTTGTACAAATCGGTAGATAATTCTCATCCTGATTATTCATTTCTCGAATTCTCTTATGAATTCAGTGAAGAAAATGCAATGCCTGTTATTGATGCCAGCCCGAATGAACTTGATGGAGCCACGTATGGTAGTCCTAATCGAATTCCATTCCGAGGACATGAATTGTTTAGAAATTATACGCTAACTAACCTCCGTCCTCAAATTAAATTTATAGTTGGGGAGTATGAAAGTCATACCGAAACAAATCAGGCTTCGTATGAAGTTCAAGTAGCCCCGGTATCTGTTGCTACTTATCAGCCTGAAGGCAATTTTGCGGTTCTTAATGATCTTACATATTACTGGCCTTCGGGCGATGCAACAACGTATAATCCGGATGGAAGTATTGCTGATGCTATTGAAATCAATGGTGATATTACATTTAATAATGATAATTTCAGTTATTATGCACCACCTTTTGAAGTGGTAAATCGTTATGAAATTGGCAGATTTATAACGCCGTATGGAATCAATCTTGATATGGGAGAGGAAGGATGGACATGGGTTTACGATGTTACAGATTTCGAACCACTGCTTAAAAATCAAGTGGAACTCGAAGCCGGAAATTGGCAGGAATTACTCGATTTGAAATTTGTTTTTATTGAAGGAACTCCCCTGCGTGAAGTAAAAAGAGTAGAACGTTTATGGGGAGGTGATTTTGCATTATCAACATTTGAAACTACTGTTCCGGAGCGCACCGTTGAAGTGGAAGAAGGAGAAGTAGGATTTAGATTGAAAGCCACTACTACTGGACATCAATTTTCGAACCCTACCAATTGCGCTGAGTTTTGCTACAAAATCCAAAGTGTTGATGTAAATGGAAGTACTCAGTATAGCTGGCAAATCATGCAAGAATGTTCAGCTAATCCACTTTATCCACAGGGAGGAACCTGGATTTTCGATCGCGCAGGCTGGTGTCCCGGAATGCCCGGAACCACCTATGATTTGGAACTTACGCCATTTGTAAATGCTGATGATTTTACGGTTGATTATGATTCTCAATATGATCAATATGGCAACTATGTTTTTGAAGGATATCTCGTTACTTATGGAGCTATCAATCATCAAACAGATGTTGAAATTAACGATATCATCGCTCCAAGTAAATGGAAAATAAAAAGTCGTCAGAACCCGATTTGCGATAATCCAATTATCCGAATCAGAAATAATGGAAGCAATGCTTTAACGTCTTGCACCATATCCTATACGGCAGCAGGAGTAACTGAAAGTTTCAATTGGACGGGAAACCTCGGATTTTTAGAAACGGAAGATGTAGAATTAGTATTTAACGATCCTGCCTTTTGGAATGGTCCGGAAGATGAAAGTGTGTTGTTTGAAGTGAGCGTGAGTAACCCAAATGCTGAGGAAGATCAAAATGAATTCAATAATTCGGCAACCTCTAGTTTTCAGCGCCCTCCTCGTTTTTCTTATAATGATTTGCAAGACAACAGATTGATTATTTGGGTAGGAACCAATAATGCACCTTGGGAAACGGAAGTAACTCTTTACGACAGATTGGGAAATGTTGTTTTTCATCGTGATGATTACACCCAAGCGAATACAACTCAAAGAGATACTATCCAATTGAATGCAGGATGTTATTTGTTTCATCTGCAAGACAACGGATTTGATGGCTTAAGTTTTTTTGCCAATAATGATGGCAACGGATCGTGCAGGTTAAAGAGGGTAGGAGCGGCGAGTTTAATTACTTTCGAAACTGATTTTGGAAAAGAAATCCTCTGGCATTTTGTATGGGAAACGGATATTGTTTCGGTTGACGAAAGAGTAAAAGAGGAATCTCAATTACGCATATTCCCTAATCCCGGTTCCGGCTTATTTAATCTTGAACTTGGCGATATGGGCAGGAATCTGAACATTGATATATTTAATTCAACAGGTTCCATCGTAAGTTCTGTTTCCGGACAACGACCATCAGAGGGAATGATGTTTCAACTGGATCTTCAAGGTTTGACCAATGGAATTTATTTTGTGAGAGTGAATGATGGTAAAATCCAAAAATCAGGAACCCTATTAAAGCAGTAGTATATAGCTCAAAGTAGTTGAATTGGAGGCTGGATCGATATTGATCCGGCCTTTTTTTTGGCTATGGACTTATTTGAATGGATAATTGATACAATACACAAAGTACAAGAGTATTGGCGGGGTATAAACACAATACGTGATAGACCTTCTAAATTCTCACACTATCTATGTCTATAGTCAAATGCGAAGCAGAATTCGGGTACTCAACTCACTGTGATTGGAGAATTAGGTGGTCACTATATTTTTAAACCACCTTCTGACAGATTTCCGGAAATGCCCGAAAACGAACATGTAACAATGCGATTGGCAGAAGTTTTTGGAATTCCAGTGGTACCATCATCACTGATTCGATTATTATCCGGTAAACTTTCCTATATATCGAAACGAGTTGACCGGAAAGAATCGGCAGAAAAAATCCACATGATCAATATGTTTCAGATTACAGATGCCTTTGATAAATATAAAGGTTCTATGGAAAAAATTGGAAAAGCAATAGGCAGATATTCGAGTAATACTTTGCTTGATAAAACCTTTTTCTTTGACTTAGCTCTTTTTTCTTTTTTAAACGGTAACAATGATATGCACCTCAAGAATTTTTCAATAATCGAAAGTCCTTCTGGTTGGGCCTTGTCTTCTGCCTGTGATCTTTTAAATGTTGCTATAGTGTTTCCAGAAAATACAGAAGAACTAGCGCTAACTTTAACAGGAAAGAAAAGGAAGTTGAAGCGAGAACATTTTGAACAATTTGGAGAAGGATTGGGATTGAATCTTATACAGATCAAAAGAGCTTTTAATCGAATGATAAATACTAAATCAAGGGCATTGAATTGGATTGAAAAGTTATTTCTTTCTGATGAAATGAAAACTGCTTATAATGAGGTACTTGATTAAGATATAAGCAATTGGGGTTAGAGGAATAAATCCTTAATCTAACTGCTTATACAAATTTTGGGATGCTGAATTCTTAAGCCTTCATTCACCTTACGAAATCCACATTTAAACACAGGTGCGATGACCAAATGCATGGGGGGCTAATGATGCAGATCCCGATGCTGCAATACCCAATAAATCCTGGCAATTCCCTTTTCCCAATAAAGAAACAAATTCAATTTGTTTTCCCCAATTTGTTTTCCCCAATTTGT
>JBDNHP010000583.1:0-2928 GCA_041688765.1 Flavobacteriales bacterium | reverse complement strand
CGTTCTGCAAATAACTGATATGATAAAAGTTGAAAATACAGATTTGGATTCGGTTTTAGCAAAAGCTCGCGCTGACCAACACGAGCGAGTTCGCAATTTCTATGAACTTGCAATACCTATTGTTAAAAAGTACATTGCTTATTGTACTGACAAATCATACCTCGATTTCAACGACTTAATTTCTACCAGTATTTCACTTTTCAAAAACCATGAGGACATTGCTAATAAGTACAACAATCAATACAAATACATACTTGTAGATGAATTTCAAGATGTAAATAATCTCCAAGTTGAACTTATTAAATTGCTGCTTACTGAAAACACACAATTATTCTGTGTTGGAGACGATTGGCAGAGTATATATGGCTTTCGGGGATCTAATGTTAGCTATATTATAGAATTTGAAAAGCATTTCGAACATGCTAAAATATTCAAATTAAACTTGAATTACCGAAGTTCACATAACATTGTGGGCGCGAGCAATGAAGTAATTAAACATAATAAATTCAAAATTGAAAAAGATGTCAATGCTTCAAAAAAATCAGAACATAAAATTGTAGTCTATTCGGGAAATACCGAAGAAGAAAACTTAGAATTCTGTACTAATAAAGTAAGAGATCTGTTGGATGAGGGCATTCATCCGGATGAAATTCTATTCCTGTATCGCCGAACAAAAATGTACTCCAATTATTTCTTCAAGTTCCGAAATGAAGGCATACAAGTGAAGGCAAAAACCATACACGCATCCAAAGGCCTAGAAGCCAAGGTTGTATTTATATTAGGATTAACGGAAGGAAGCGGAGGTTTTCCTGACATTTGGCTAGAGGACCGCATTTTTCAAATCATCAAAAAAGCAAACCACGATCTATTACTTGAAGAAGAGCGGCGGCTTTTTTATGTTGCAATTACACGTGCAAAAGACAAACTTTTCTTAATCACTCAAAAAGGAAATGAGTCTAGCTTTCTCAAAGAGATTCCTGACATTTATACCCACCGATCAACCATTCCGGTTAAATCAGTAGTAGAAAAAGTAATCACCTGCAAAAAGTGTTTTAGTCAATTAGAAAAATTATGGATTGTATGTCCACATTGTGCAGAAAAAGTAGAGGCTGATAATGAAATATAATAGCGGAATTGTAATCGATTCCAGCTTTTATAGCGGTTTGTAAAGATTGATCCTCTCCCCATCTCCATTCCGCCGCAAATTGCCCCTCTGGATGAGCATTCATTTATTTTGAACGATATTCCTACAATAATACCACCCATTCTGGTTTTTCATTAGTCATTAGAGTTCAACTTGGCAGCCATGTAAGGGAGGTACATCTTGTTCCACAGGGCTTCAGTCATGTGCTTATGACCCCCGAAGCGTCATAGCATTAAATGCCTTCTAGCCTCATAGGGGCGACACATCTTGTTCCAAAGGGCTTCAGCCATGTATGCTAATGCCCCCGAGGCTTCTTAGCAGCGTCTGTTCTTGCGCTAAATCCGTAAAAGAACAAATGTTCTTTACATTTGCTCTCATGTCTTTTCCAAAAAAACTTCAAAAAAAGCTCGAAGACCGGAAAGCGGCAAATGCTTTACGCAAATTGGGAACTCCCAATATTTGCTTAGATTTTACCTCTAACGATTATTTGGGATTTTCTAAAAACGAAAATATTTATGCCAATGCGCATGCGTTATTAAATGAGTATAATTGGAAGCAAAACGGCGCAAGCGGCTCTCGCTTGTTATCAGGAAATCATCCATTGTATCCTATTGTTGAAGGTGTCTTATGCAATTTTCACCAATCGGAATCTGCCTTGATTTTTAACTCCGGGTATGATGCAAATGTTGGTTTTTTTTCAAGCTTACCTCAACGGGGTGATGTTATTTTATATGATGAGTACGCGCATGCTTCCATACGAGATGGAGTGGCCATGAGCCATGCAAAAGCCTATAAATTTCGGCATAACGATCTAAGGCACTTAGATGAAATACTGACGCGATTGGAGCCGTGTGAGATTGTTTATGTTGTTACAGAGTCAGTATTTTCTATGGATGGCGACTCGCCGGATCTTAGGGCGCTCGCTGGACTTTGTAAAAAATACAGCGCCCTTTTAGTAGTTGATGAAGCTCATGCAATTGGTGTTTTGGGTAAACAAGGACTGGGACTTATCCAAGATTTGAATCAAGAAAGTTTGGTTTTTGCACGAATAGTTACTTTTGGAAAGGCGTTAGGTTGTCATGGTGCCGCCATTCTTGGCTCTAAAAGTTTAAAGCTGTACCTAGTGAATTTTTCTCGGAGTTTTATATACACCACAGCTTTGCCTCCGCATAGTTTGGCAACAATCAAATGCGCTTATGATCAGCTTGTTATTTCCGCTAACTCCGAGCCTTCACATAATGCAATATGGCTGCTAAATCGTAGCATTCAGCTTTTTAAAGCAGGCATTTTGGAAAACAAGCTTCAAAGTATTTTTATTGATAGCAATTCTGCAATACAATGCTGCATAATTCCTGGAAATGAGCGTGTGAAATCTATAGCTACAAAACTGCAAGAATTAGGCTTTAATGTGATGCCCATTTTATCGCCTACTGTACCTGAAAATCATGAACGATTGCGCTTTTGCCTTCATTCCTATAATACACAGCATGAAATTTCTGAAGTGTTGAAAGAACTCGCTACTTTTGTGAGCCCAATCTCCGTTTTAGCATAATCTAAAATTGTTATTACGTTTTATGGTTTTATTAAAACGAATTTCAGCTTGCGAAGGAAAGATAGTATGAAGAATAAATTGCAAATATATTTCGTAACCGGAATCTCTACAGATGTCGGCAAAACTATAGTTTCAGCTATTTTAACTGAAGCATTACAAGCAGATTATTGGAAGCCAATACAAGCCGGAGACTTAGAATATGGCGACACCCATAAAGTTCAAGATTTGGTTT
>JBDNHP010000582.1:0-3917 GCA_041688765.1 Flavobacteriales bacterium | reverse complement strand
TATCATCACTAACATTCCATTGTTGGTTGCTGGTGGCACTTATAACGTTCGTGTTAAGCCAGAGTATGGCAACTTCCTAGGTCAGGGTAATGACGTACCTGGTCTTCAGCCTCAGTATGATTTTGCTACCAACTATGGTGGTGTTCAGCAGATTTGTATCGTTGGTGCTGGTGTTGACGGCGATAACAACGAATTCGCTGGTCAAAACAGAAGTCCAGTTCGCGATGTTTCAGTAGCTATCGAAGCTGCTATCTATCCTAATCCAACTAATGGTTCCTTTGTGAACATTAACATCAATAACATTGATACAAACACAGACCGATTGCTAGTTGATATTTATGATGCAATAGGTAAGCTTGTAATGAGCGAACAATTCGCAACTACAGGATCTTCTTCTTTCAATACTCTAGTCAGCTTCAATGGCTTAATTGCCAATGGTGTGTACATGGTGAATATCACCGCTGGAAACACCGTGATTGTTGAGCGTCTTGTTATTCAGAAATAATCGTATCAAATACTTCTTTAAAAGGCCGTCCCGTATAAGCGGGGCGGCCTTTTCTGTACTATTCACTTGCTTATACTCATTCAGTACCAAGCGAAAATCATTTTTATCCTAAATGCTTGTTCGTAATAGTAATCTTGAATAAAAGTACAGGAGCAAAAAAACAAGCTGGAATCAATTTTTTCAAAAATAATTCCCTGCTTTGAAAATAATTTTTTTTAAACTTTAGGTTTGACTTGAGCCTTTTTAAGGCTTGACTATTTAATATTGTTGATTTGGCCTTTTCTGCCTATATTTTCAGACTTTTTACTTAAAAATTTTTACTATGATACTGCACTCACTAAAGCATGCACTTGCTGTGCTTTTATTCTCATTGTCTTTATCAGCATTTTCAGCTTGGGACATCACACAAACCTATATCGTTGTTGATCGCGGAAGTGGCGACGAATTTTTCGCAGGCGCTTTTAATCCAGATGCGGCAGGAATTCATAACAACCGCTATTATGGTAATTTTCAAGAAGGTGCTACATTCCTATTGAATGGTGCGCAAGTGAGAACAACAGAAAGTGGGTCTTCTAATGTTTGCGGGGGCACGCTGTATTATAGAATTTACAGCAGTTGCGATGTTGCAGGCGCCTTTTCTTCGCTCAGTCTTCCCTTTGGAGCTGATTTAGGAGGAGGGATTGAAGAGTGGGAGGCAACAAGCTCGAACATTGATATCCTGTCCTCATTAGATCCCGGCACCTATACGCTCGAGATCTATTGGGAGGCTGAAGGTAATTTGCTGAATCCGGTGGGTTGTGGCGAATTTAAATTTGACAATAATGCAGGCAATTATTGGAAAGGGTTTTTCGATTATGATCAACTCGATTCTTTCAGGGATGGCAATTTTAGTGCAGATCCGGTATGGACTGGCGATACAGGAAACTGGCTAGTTGTTGCTAACAGTGATGCGGCTGCGGGAGCAACCGGCTCTCAAACCTTAAGACTGAATGCCCCAGCCACTGCACAAACAGATCACATCAGCACCTCATTTAGCAATTGGCAAGATGACCAAAGCTGGAGTTTCTTTTTTGGAAGAAGGGCTCAGGCTTTAACCGCTGCCAATCAAGTTTCCATTTGGCTTTTCGCTAATGAGTCAAATCTTGAAAGTGCCACCGTTGACGGCTATCGCTTAAATGTTGGCGATGATGCTGGGGGTGATGCTATAAAACTTGAAAAGATTACTAATGGCTCTGTTGCATCTACTTTGATTACAAGTGCTGAAATTCCTAATGGCAGGACCGATTTTGGAATTGCCATTAAAGTTACTAGAAGCACATTGGGTGAATGGGAGCTTTATTTTTCAACTAACTTAACTACTATAACCAATGGCTCGGGTGCTATTGCAAGCGCTTGCCCTGAAGAATTAGCAACTATATCAGCCGGAACCGCTACCAATAATGACTATGCTGTTACGGGCACTGGATATTTTGGCATTTCCGTTTTACACTCGACGGGCGGCAATGCTATCGTTGCTCAGGAACTTGATCAGATTCGAGTAAAGGGAATCTCCACTTTAATCATTGAAGGCTGCACTGATCCTGCTGCATGCAACTATGATATTACCGCTAATTCAGATGATGGCTCTTGCGAATTTCTGTCGTGCGCAGGATGTACAAATTCCTACGCCAATAACTATGATGTCACCGCCATTATCGACGATGGCTCTTGTGTTTTCCCGAATATCGTGATCTCCGAATTGCACTATAATCCTGATGATGTTGCCGGATATACTGATGCCAACTATGAGTTTCTCGAAATTTATAATAATGAGGCCTTTAGCGTTGATTTAAGCGGTTGGAGTTTTCTAGGTGTCAATTATACTTTTCCTGCGCTTAGTTCTATTGCTCCAGGGGAATACATCGTAATTGCTTTAAACGCTGCAACATATAATGGTAATGGTTATCAGGTGTTTCAGTTCACTGGTGGATTATCAAATGCAGCTGAGCTTATTCAGCTTTTAGCTCCCGATGCAACACTTATTGATGGCGTAACTTACGATGATGCTAATCCATGGCCTATTAATGCTGATGGCTCTGGCCCTTCAGCCGAATTACTAGACGTCAATCTTGATAATAACGACGGAAACAATTGGTTCGCTTATACGCTCAACGGCACACCGGGAGGTGCTCCTTTGAATATTCCCGGATGTCTTGATCCTAGTGCCAACAATTATGATTTAACTGCAACAGTTGAAGATGGCTCTTGTACCTATAATAGTCCAGCTGTAATCATCAACGAATCACATTACAATCCTTGCACAAATCAAGGCAATGACACAGATTTCGAATTCTTGGAGCTATACAATGCAAGTGCAGGAAGTATTGACATTTCTGGATGGGAAATAATTGGTTTCGATTTTATATTCCCTGCTGCCACCACAATTGCTGCTGGTGAATATATTATTGTTGCTATAGCTCCGGCAACTTATACCGGGAATGGATATCAGGTCTTCGGCCCTGTTTTCGGTTCCCTTTTGAATACTGGTGAGGAAATTTCTCTATTAGATAATTTAGGTAATTATATCGATTATGTTTCCTATGGAACTTCGTCGCCTTGGCCCTCAAGTCCAAACGGGAGTTGTTCATCACTAGAACTTGGCGATCCAAATAGTAATAATTACGATGCTGGAAACTGGCAGGGAAGCTTGCAGGGAAACTGCACAGAATATGGTACTCCAGGAGCCATCAATTCTGTAATTGCTGAAGGTTGCACTGATCCTACTGCTCTTAACTACGATCCGTGTGTTAACCTCGAAGATGGATCTTGTGCTTATCCTGAAGGATGTACAAACCCAGGTGCTTGTAACTATGATGCAGGTGCTATCACAGATAATGGCACTTGTGACTTTGTTTCTTGTGCCGGTTGTACTAACCCAGGCGCCTGTAATTATGATGTGAACGCAACTATCGACGACGCTTCTTGTGAATTTGTTTCTTGTGCCGGTTGCACTGATGCAGGTGCTTGTAACTTCGATGGTTCTGCAACTTTAGACGATGGTTCTTGCGACTATTCTTGCTTCGGATGTACCGATGCAGGCGCTAATAACTACGATCCAGGTGCTACCATCGATGATGGTTCTTGTATCTTCGCTCAGTTCATTAATCCTACTTTCTTCCCCAACTGCATAGGCACGGTTAGTCAAACTACTCTTCCTGGCGCTAACAGCGGACTTCCTAACGTTCTAGGTGGCGATACTGACGACGAAGTGTTCTTCACTTTTGTTGCTCCCTGTAATGGTGCATTAAAAGTTGTTGTAGATGGTAATCCTGGTTTTGACGCAGTTGTTGAACTTATGGATGCCAGCTTTAACGCTCTTGATGCTGTTGACGCTACACTCAATGGTGATACTGAAATCGCTTACAGCGATGGT
>JBDNHP010000581.1:0-1739 GCA_041688765.1 Flavobacteriales bacterium | reverse complement strand
TATTGGTACATGCTGCTGGAAACGACAGTAGGAATAACGACAAAAGCAATAATTTCCCGAATCCCAAAAATGAGGAAAGTGGGAAAGTTAGCGGATCTTGGATTGAGGTGGGTGCTAGTGCAGCTGATGCAGGGCTTGATATTGTAGCTTCATTCAGCAATTATGGAAGGAAAACAGTGAATATTTTTGCCCCTGGCCAAGATATTTATTCCACCATGCCTGATAATAATTATCGCTTTCAGAGCGGTACAAGTATGGCAAGCCCCGTTACCGCGGGAGTTGCAGCCTTAGTGAAATCTTACTATCCGGAATTAAGTGGGGAAGATTTACGCAGCATTTTGCTCGCTTCATGCACAGATTATAAAAAGGTGGAGGTTATTTTACCCGGATCTGATGCTGAACGTATTAGCTTCAAAAAGCTTTGCACAACGGGCGGTATGGTAAATGCTTATTCAGCACTACAAATGGCTGCAACTTATAAGCCTTCCAAGCAGAAATAAAAGATTTATGGCCTTTTGAAAGGGCGAATAATAAGTCTTACATCTTTCGAATATCGCAAGTAACTGTATGTCCAGTTGGTAACAACAATAAGTTTGTTGCGGAAACCAATTAGCGCGAAAACATGTACGGCCATCCAAATGAACCAGGCCAAGAATCCGGAGTAATTTCTATTTCCAATATCTACAACAGCCTTATTTCTTCCTACCGTTGCCATCACTCCCTTTTCTCGAAATTTAAAGGGTTTAGGATCAACGCCTTTCACCAACCTAAAAAGGTTTTGCGATAGATTATTTCCTTGTTGTATTGCTACTTGAGCGAGCATAGGATGACCACGTTCAATGCCGGGTAATTGCATTTCGGCAACGTCGCCAATTGCGAATACCCATGTGCATTCTGCTACCCGGTTAAACTCATCAACTTTTATTCGGCCATTGGCTAGGAGCGAGGCGGCAGGTATACCTTCTATAGGATTACCTTTTACACCTGCGGCCCAAATCAGATTTTGTGATCTCAATTTGGTGCCATTGCTCAGATGGGCTGAAGTTCCATCATAATCTATTAGTTTAGTGTCAAGCCAAACCTGAACGCCCATTTTTGTAAGAAATTTATGAGCTGAAGCAGAACTATTAGAGCTCATTCCTGCTAACAAAACGGTGTCGGATTGCACAACGTGAATTTCCATTCGTCTCACATCTAAATCTGGATAATCATGAGGCATTACATGGCGTTTGAGCTCTGCAAGGGCCCCTGCCAATTCAACACCCGTAGGCCCGCCACCAACTATCACAACACTCATCAGCTCCTTTCTTTTGTCAAGATCAGAAGTGGTAAGTGCACTTTCGAAATTTTGCAACAATAAACTACGAATATCCAGTGCTTCTGGCAGAGATTTCATAGACATGGTTAGCTTGCTAAGCTTATCATTACCATAAAAATTTGTTTTGCTTCCGCTGGCAATAACTAAATAATCGTATTCAATTTCACCAATATCAGTTAATACTTTTTTTGATTCGCGATCAACGCTTTTTACATCAGCCATCCTGAAATAAAAATTATCGAAATCGTGAAAAATTTTACGAAGTGGGTGGGCTATTGAATCGGGTTCTAATCCCGCAGTTGCCACCTGGTAAAGCAAAGGCTGAAAAACATGATAATTATTTTTGTCGAGCAAAACAACTTCGAACCCTTTATTTCGCAGTTTTTTTGAAAGTTCAAGTCCGGCAAAACCGGCTCCTATT
>JBDNHP010000580.1:0-6353 GCA_041688765.1 Flavobacteriales bacterium | reverse complement strand
CTGAGTCATTGAAACCAAGAGTTGGAGTTGCTATTGGCAACTCAGTGCTCGATCTCAAAACACTACATGTATTGGGCTATTTCAAAAATCAACCATTTGAAATTACTGATTTGAGTGGTCCTTATATCAATGCCATTTTAGCTCATGGCAAAAGGGCTATTCAGGATTTTCGAGATCGAATTTCCGATTTGCTGCGACATGACAACCAGGAACTGCGAGATCGGGCGCACCATGTGAGTCAGGTTTTAATACCTATAGATCAAGTTGAAATGTTAATGCCCGTTTATGTTCGTGATTATACTGATTTCTATTCCAGTCGGGATCATGCTACCAACGTTGGCATTATGTTTCGTGATCCAGCCAATGCTCTTTTACCAAATTGGCTGCATTTACCTGTAGGATATCACGGAAGAGCATCTTCTATTGTTGTGAGTGGTGTACCTGTTCATCGTCCAAAAGGACAAACCAGACCAGACGATCAAGCCCCTCCTGTTTTCGGGCCTTGCCGTTTGTTGGATTTTGAGCTCGAAATGGCCTTTATCACTTTTGATGGAAAGCCATTAGGACAAAGCATTAGCACCGAAGAAGCTGATAACTACATTTTTGGAATGGTGATTTTTAATGATTGGAGTGCACGCGATATTCAAAAATGGGAATACGTTCCTCTTGGGCCATTTCTTGCCAAAAACTTTGCTTCATCCATTTCGCCTTGGGTAGTAACACTTGATGCGCTCGAGCCCTTTCGCGTTCCAGGCCCAGCACAAGATCCGGAAGTGTTGCCTTACCTGAAATATGAAGGAAACAAAAACATTGATATTGATCTGCAGGTTTTTATTCAACCCGAAGGTCATGAAGCTATTAGGGTAAGTCATTCCAATTACAAGTATATGTATTGGAATATGGAACAACAACTAGCTCACCACACGGTGAATGGATGCAACATTAATGCAGGCGACATGATGGCAAGTGGCACCATTAGCGGGCCTGAAACGGGCTCCTTTGGTTCTATGCTAGAAATAAGTTGGCAAGGCACTAAGCCGTTAAAACTGGATGATGGCACCGAGCGCAAATTTATTCAGGATCATGACACAGTGATAATGAAAGCCAAAACATCAAAAGCAGGCGTGAACATAGGTTTCGGAGAAGTGCGCACAAAAATTCTACCAAGTCTTTAAAGTAATATGCAAATTGAATTGAGCGCTCTGGAATTGGAGAAACGTGAAATCCTCAGAAGATACAAAGGTCTGCTTAGGGCCTGCACTCGCTCAAAATCTTCTGCTGATCGGAAACTCATCAGGAAAGCGTTTGATGTTGCACTAGAGGCGCATAAAGATATGCGCCGAAAAACCGGCGAACCCTATATTTATCACCCCATAGCTGTAGCTCGCATTGTAGCTGAAGAAATTGGCCTTGATACTACAGCAATCATTTGTGCTTTGCTTCACGATACTGTTGAAGACACTGACATTACTTTGGATGACGTCGAAAACCTATTCGGCAAAAAAGAAAGACAAATTATAGACGGACTCACCAAGATTTCGGGTGTATTTGATAAGACCTCTTCTGATCAGGCGGAGAATTTCAGAAAGATGTTGCTTACACTTTCTGATGATATCCGAGTGATTTTGATAAAGCTTGCTGATCGCCTGCACAACATGCGAACACTGGATTCCATGGCGCGTGATAAGCAGCTTAAAATCGCATCCGAAACCCTTTACATGTACGCTCCTTTGGCTCACCGTTTGGGCTTGTACAATATAAAAACTGAACTCGAGGATCTTTCTTTGAAATTTAAAGAGACTGATTCTTACGAAGATATAAACGGCAAACTGCAGAAAACACAGGCTGTTCGAACACGTTTCATCAATAAATTTATGGTGCCTATTGAAAGGGAATTGCAAGCGGAAGGCTTCAATTTCGAAATCAAAGGTCGCACCAAGAGCATTTTCTCCATTTGGAATAAAATTCACAATAAAGGGGTAATCTTTGAGGAGATTTATGATGTTTTTGCCATTCGTATCATCATTGATGTTCCCAAGGAAAAGGAAAAATCCGAAGCTTGGAGAGTTTACTCGATTGTAACCGACTTCTATCAGCCAAATCCGGATCGTTTGCGTGACTGGATTACACTTCCAAAATCCAATGGATATGAATCGTTGCACACCACGGTAATGAGTCCTACCGGCAAATGGGTTGAGGTGCAAATCCGTTCTAAACGCATGGACGAAATAGCTGAAAAAGGCTATGCCGCGCACTGGAAGTATAAAGAGGGAGATGCTGAACCTGAGTCAATTGCAGGGGAACGCAATTTGGACTCATGGCTTTCGCAAATCCGCGAAGTACTAGAAGATGAAAGTGAAAATGCCATAGATTTCATCGATAATTTCAAACTCAACTTATTCTCTGAAGAAATCTATGTATTTACCCCCAATGGCGATTTAAGAACCCTTCCCAAAGGCGCAACAGCCCTTGATTTTGCATACCATATTCACAGCCATATCGGCGACACATGCATTGGTGCTAAGGTTAACCACCGATTGGTTCCTCTGAGCCATGAACTCAAAAGTGGTGATCAAGTTGAGGTACTAAATTCGAAGAAACAAAAGCCTAAAGAGGATTGGCTAAAATTTGCCATTACGGCAAGTGCGCGTTCTAAAATCAGACAATCTCTAAAAGAAGATCAGAAAGAGGTTGGAAGCATGGGCAAAGAAATGCTCGGAAGAAAATTCAAAGCAATCGGCGCTGATTTTTCAAGTAGCAACATAACAGAAATAGAAAAACATTTTAATCAGGATTCAGCCACTGACCTGTATTATCAGATAGCCATTGGTAGAATTGACCTCAAAAAATTGAAAGGTTTTGTTGTGGAGGCCGGCAAAATTAAGTTTGAACATTTGCATATTGATGTTCCTCGGAAAGAAGAAAACAACAAAACAAGTCAGCCATCACCCAGTAAAAAAGACGAATTACTGATAGGCGATTCCAAACAAAAAATTGACTATACCTTGGCACAGTGTTGTAATCCAATACCTGGTGATGAGGTATTTGGCTTTGTAACAGTGAGTGACGGCATCAAAATTCACAGGAGCAATTGCCCCAATGCTGAGCATTTATTGAGTCATTTCGCCTACCGCGCGCTTAAGGCCAAATGGGCAGGGAAAGATGCCTTGCAATTTGAAGTTGGTATTCAGTTTGCGGGGATCGACGACGTAGGCTTGGTGAATAAAATAACCGGAATTATTTCTAGCGATATGCTGGTAAACATGAAATCCATTAGTTTTGATAGTAATGATGGTATTTTTAGCGGTAAAGTACATGTGTTGGTTACCGACACTAATCACCTTCATAAACTGATGGAAAAACTTAGGAACGTGAGCGGTGTTTTAACGGTAGATCGCGTCGAAAATCTATATGAATAATTGCTGCAAATTCTTAAAAAGAAACTAAACCAACGCATTTACGTACTTTTGTATGTTGAATAACCCACATGTCCAGCACACTAGATATACAGGATAAAGTCAAAAACATCTTTTCAGCCTACCTTGAAAAGAATGGTCATCGCAAAACCCCCGAGCGTTTTGCGATCCTGCAGGAAATCTATGAATACGAGGGCCATTTTGATATAGAGTCACTTTATATCAAAATGAAAAACAAAAAATACAGGGTTTCGAGAGCTACGCTATACAACACCATTGAGTTATTACTGGCTTGTAATCTGGTGAGGAAGCATCAATTCGGAAAAAACCTTGCACAATTTGAAAGATCTTATGCGAACCAGCAACACGATCATATTATTTTCACCGACAGTGGTGAGGTTATTGAGTTTTGTGACCCCAGGGTTCAGAATATCAAATCTACATTAGAAGAAATTTTTGGGATCGATATAGTTCACCATTCACTCAACTTTTATGCAAGGAAACGAAATCAAGCAGAGTAATCATAGCGCGGTCTTCAGCTACGATTCGTACCTTCGAGGTAATTGTTCCATTTATCGACTTCAGGGGCGGCTCGTAGAACAAAAGCAAGCCGATTCACTCCTATTAGATATTCGTTCAGAGCTGAATGCTTCGGGAAAATCATTCATCATTGATATGGCAGGAATTGAATACCTAAATAGCACAGGAATAGGCGACATGATCAGATTGATCAGATTAGTTAACAAGGAAAAAGGAAAGCTCGTTTTTGTAAAAGTCCCCCAGAAGATTTCTGACCTTCTAGAAATCATTCGCTTAAATTGCTTGCTCACCATTTGTAACAACGAAGAAGAGGCGATACAGTCGCTTCTTAATTGATATTTTCTATGAAAGTTGATGTTTTGCTCGGCCTCCAATGGGGAGACGAGGGTAAAGGAAAAGTAGTTGATGTTCTCACGCCGGAATATGATATAATTGCAAGATTTCAGGGCGGTCCAAATGCAGGACATACTCTGGAATTCAATGGAATAAAGCACGTTTTACACACCATTCCGTCGGGTATCTTTCACGAAAATACCATGAATGTTGTTGGAAATGGCGTTGTAATAGATCCCGTTACTTTTCGCCGTGAAATTCTGCAATTAGAAAAAATGGGGGTTGATGTAAAAAAGAAACTCCTCATTAGCCGAAAAGCACATCTCATCCTACCAACACATCGCCTGCTAGATGCGGCATCTGAAGCCGAAAAAGGAATCGCTAAAATTGGATCAACACTCAAAGGTATTGGTCCAACATACATGGACAAAACCGGCAGAAACGGACTGAGAATTGGCGATATTTTTGAACCCGATTTCAAGGAACGCTACCATAAACTGGTTGAAAAGCATAAACGGATTCTGGGTTTCTACCAATACGCCTATGATCTGCCTAGCCTCGAACCGGACTGGTTTGAAGGCATTGAAACAATTAGACAGCTTAGCGTTACCGACAGTGAGCACTATTTGAACAAAGCGCTCAACAGCGGTAAAAAAATTCTAGCAGAAGGCGCTCAGGGCTCTTTACTTGATATTGATTTCGGATCTTATCCATACGTTACTTCAAGTAATACAGTGACTGCAGGAGCATGCACCGGATTAGGTATTGCTCCAAATCGCATTGGAGGAGTTATTGGCATCGTAAAGGCCTATTGCACAAGAGTAGGAAGCGGCCCCTTCCCTACTGAACAGGAAAATGAAGCCGGTGAAACATTGCGTCAAATTGGTCATGAATTCGGCGCAACAACAGGCAGGCCGCGCCGTTGCGGTTGGCTCGACCTTATAGCACTCCGTTATACCGTAATGATCAATGGAGTAACGCAACTTCATATCACCAAAGCGGATGTGTTAAGTCATTTGGATAAAATTCCCGTTTGCACTGCTTACAAAATCAACAATGTGCTTACCGAAGATTTTCCCTACAGCGTTGAAAATGGCAATTTAGAGCCTGTTTATACAGACCTGGATGGCTGGAAAGAAGATCTTACCTCAATAAAACAAGAAGCAGATTTGCCTGAAGCGCTTATGCAATATATTGCATTTATAGAACGTTTCATTGGTATTCCGGTAACTGTTATTTCCGTAGGTCCTGACAGAACTCAAACCATAGTAAGAAAACAAGTAATGGCTTGATACCGGCGCTAAACATGCTCCGATTTTCGAGAATATTTATAACCTGTGCATTTACCTTTTTGCCTTTTCTTTCGAAGGGGCAGAAAATGGTAAAAATCATTCATTCCGACCGTTTGGAATTTAGCAGTGAAATCAGTGATGCTCAAAGATTGATCGGCAGCGTTATTCTGAATTACAAAGAGGTTCAAATGTTTTGCGATAGTGCTTACCTCTTTCCAAATGAAGATTTCAAAGCTTTCGGCAATATCAGAATCATACAAGGAGATAGCCTCATGCTCCGAAGTGAGATTCTAGATTTTAAATCAGATGAAAAAAAGGCCTATTTGAAAAAGAATATTCGGATGACAGACAGGGACATGACCCTGGTTACCAATAATCTGGATTACAATCTTGAAACCGCCGTTGCTAATTATTATGGTGGTGGAACTATTACCTCCTCAGCGAATAACAATACACTTAAAAGCAAAAGAGGTTCTTATTTCTCAGCTACAGAAGACTTCTTTTTCAGAGGTGATGTAGAATTAAAAAATCCAGAATACACAGTATTATCCGATACCCTTCGCTATAATACCATTAGTGAGCGATCATACTTCGTGGGGCCAACAAAGATTTTGAGCGAAGGCACAGAAATTTACTGCGAAAATGGCTGGTATGATTCTCGAACAGAAATCTGCCAATTCAATAAAACCGCTAGCGTAAGTTCCGAGCAAAATATATTGAGTGGCGACAGCATTTACTACGATGGCAAACGAGGCTTTGGAGAAGTTTTTGG